>JAHJRU010000191.1 GCA_018830745.1 Chloroflexota bacterium | reverse complement strand
TTCTCTATCCCCATGTCGTTAAACATTTTGATGTTATCTTTGGCGAAAGCGGTGAACTGGTCCTTGTCGCCCATCCTGAGGGAGGGGTTGCCGCAGCAGCGCTCGTTCTCGCCGAGGACGCCGACATCGACGCCTGCCTTGATGAGGGTAGTGACGGCATCCTGAGCCATCTTTTCGGCACTGGGTTCCCGCAGAGGGAAACAGCCTACGTATAGCAGGTTCTTGGTTTTGGTGCCGTTCCCGGAAGCACCGATTTCCCTGGCCAGCGCAGTGGGGAGGCCCTTAATCCAGTTGATTCTCTCGGCATCCTTCTTTCTGAAGGGGTTAAGGTATTCCTTCTGGCCTTCCAGGAATTCCTTGAATCCGGCGGGTGGGGTCTGTCCCTCACGGATAGCTTTAGCCCTCATCGCCTGGATTACATCTGCCGGCTGGCCCTCAAAGATGCGCCCGCAGGTATAGCTGCAGGCACCGCATATCGGGTCTTGATATATTATTTCCAGTATTTTATCTGACCACTCCAGCTCGCCTTCCAGGAGGGCTCGGGCGATATCACCGTATTTCCCCTGGGCGGCATAGCAATCGAACTTGTACCGGGCCAGGGTGGGGCAGATATCGTCGTAGTCTCCACTTCTAAGATGCCAGGTGAAGACGTGCTTGCACATACTATCCCGAAAGCAGTTCCAGATATTATGTCGGTATTCTTCTAATTCTTTTACCATTTGACTCCTCCTTTACCTAGAAGCAGAGCTTTCCCGGGTTCATGATGTTGTTGGGGTCCAGCTGGGCTTTGATTTTCTTCAGGTATTCGGCGTAGTTGCCGTTACGCCGGTACATCATCTCTGCCCACGGACCATAGGGCCGGTCAAAGAAAGCACCCAGGTTTATTAGCATTTCACTGGCTTCGTTGAAGAACGCGTTTACCTTTTCCATGTCATTGTCGTCTGTCGGGTTGCTGTAGAGGTCAAACGCGCAGTAGAAGGTGCGGGCGCGTTCCACTGGCTGTATGTAGGCGCCGATGTCGCCGGCCGAGTAGTAGTATCTGGCGGCCAGCTGGCCCAGCGCGTCTTCGATTAACCCGATTGAATCTCCGGTGGCGTGGAACATCAGGCTGTGAGCGGTGCCCTTATAGCCAAATCTCTTCTGCATTCGCCAGGGGAGAACCATCTCATCGGCTATGATTTTGTCCAGACCGGTTATGCCGCCTACGGATGGCTTGAGCTCGAAGCCGGAGGCAGCGGCCAAATCTCTGAGGTCTAGTTCCTGGTATTCCACCTTTTCCTCCGGGTTTCTGGCCCAGGCGGAGATGGAGACCACCAGCGTCCACGGAGGCAAGCCCTGTCGCAAGGCATCAAAGCGCTGGCACTGTGCCGGAGACCAGGGCTTGGCGCCATCAAGTCCAACATAAGTGCCGTTCTTGAGGCTCTTGGTGGTGGCGGCGTCCTCGTTGACTACCAGGGTAGCCAGGTCAAAGCTGTTGAGGATAAAGCATTCGAAGCCCAGTTCCTGGCGCTGTATCTGCTTCATGGCAGCGATGGCGTCGCCGACGTTGTTGAATTCCGAGAAGAAAATTTTCTGTACCTTGGGTAGCGGTAGCAGCCTCAGGTTCATCTCATAGGTTATGCCGTAGGTTCCCTGGGCGCACATGAACAGTCGCCAGAAGTTAAGGCCGGGGCCGAAGGGGTGGGAGTGGGGCCCGCCTTCGATGGCCGGGTTGCCCAGGGTAAAGCTCTCACCGCTGGGCAGAACCACGCGCATGGTTTGAATCTGCTCCACGCCGTAGATGAAATCGGCGGCACCGGGTACCGGCTCCCGCTCCAGATAGGTGGACAGCACTGAGGCAGAAGGTGGCGTCATCAGGGGTACTTGAACTCTCAAGCCTTTCTTGGCCGCTTCCTTTTGTAGCTGGGCGAAGGTTACCCCGGGCTCTACGGTTACAGACCAGTAGAGATCACTGAGTTCAGTGATACGGTTCATCTGGCTCAGGTCAACCAGGATTCCACCCTGAGTGGGCACGGCGGCTCCGTGGAAATCAGTGCCGGAGCTATACGGGATAATGGGCATAAGCTGCTCGTTAGCCAGTCTGACTATGCTCTGCAGCTCATCCAGATTTTTCGGTTTCACCACGTAGTTGGGCTTTCGGGCTGGGGTGAAGCTCTGGTCGCGGGAGTATGTCTCCAGAACCTCCGGTTCAGTGAACACACTCTTGGCGCCGACGATGCCGGCCAAGCCGTCTCTGGTGGCGTCTTTAACTTCGCTCATCTTAACCCTCCTTCTGCCCTGCTGGTTTCTTTCCCTTTGGCCTTACGAAGACCAGGGTGTTTGGATTCATGATGTCATTGGGGTCAAGCACCTTCTTCATATCCCTTAACATTAGATGGAAGTTGGGGCCGATTTGCGGGCCAAACCAGGCTCCATGCGGCTCGTTCGGTGTCCAGTATCCCGAAGGATTGTCCGGGGTTGAACGGATGACCTGGACTACCAGCGGGAGCATGGTGCGGGCGAAGTCTAGCTGGTCGCCGTATAGATCACGTTCGTCCACCCACCAGTACCCGCGGTCATAGGCATAGTACCAGGGCCAGGTGCTGTTCATACTGGGAACGGGTTTATCCGCCTGTTTCACAATTGACTGCTGGAGTTCGTGTACTCCAGCCATTATCTCCACCGGACCCCGACCAAAGGCGGTGATGGCGTAGATGCCCTGTCTGGCCCAGCGGACAAAGTTGCCGCTGCGGAAGCCATCGAAGTTGTAGTTGTCCATCTTGCGGCGGCGCTCTTCATCCAGAGGCTCGCCGTTGTTTTCCTTCATTATCTCCAGCAGGACCTTTTCCTCGTAGTCCAGCTGCCGGGGCGAGTAACCGGCGGTGATAATATATATCCAGAAATTCTCGTAGTAGCCTTCGTCATACCGCTTAAAGCTGTCAGCCAGATGTGTCTCACCGCACATGGCGTTTACCGACCTCATCGGTATGTTGCAGCCGATGCCGATACCGGCATAGCACAAAGCATGGGCGGCCTTGATACAATCCTCGGGCTTGTTGAAGCGGTACCAGTAAAAGCGGTGGTTCTTGGGTATCGGGGGGTGTCCATATTCTTCCTCAATAGGCCAGTCACCACCCGGCCAGGAGTGAAGTTTCCACACCACTTCGGTGACTACTCCGAGGCCACCGAAAGCGCCCATTTCCCAGATGCCTTTGAGGTCCGGACCTGGACCATACCAGTAGGTGGGGTCTTCACGGGACATACCGTGTGAGCCGGTGCGGATAATATCCCCGTTGGGCAGGACCACGGTGAAGGAGTGCAGCGACCTGATGCCCAGTCCATAAGCCAGGGCTGTCTGATATTCCCCGCCATAAGCCAGCACGTTGGAAACGGCGTTATTGCTTGAGGGAGCGGCGGGAGTGCCACCATTCCACAGCCCCAGTTTCATACAGGTTGCCTGTATTCTGGCGTAACTGACCCAGGGCTGCATCCGTATGGTTTTATTCTCCTCATCTACCTCCAGGACTTTATCCATCCTTTTAAGGTCCATGGTCATGGTTCGAGCCATCTTGGGGATGCAGACGCCGGTCAGGTTGTCGCCGGAGCCCATGGGTATTACATTTACCTTGTAGCGATTGGCGATGCGCAGCACCGCCTGTACCTCCTCGGTGCTGGAGGGCAGGACCACGAGGTCAGGTACGGTTGCGAAGTCCTTATTCATCTTTCTGACAGTAACCGAGGGGTGCGGGTCCCGGCTATAACACTCACGGGTGGCACGGTCATCACTGACAAAATCAGGACCCACTACTTCGGCTATTGCCTGGTAGACATGAGGTTCTATCAATTCAATCCACCTCCTTTTGATTTCTTACGAGAGAAAGTAGCTATTTATCTCTTATGCGCAAAGCCACCTCCTCTCCTGTACCACTGAAAATCAAGCTCAGCATTAGATGCGTTTTTACCTGGCTGGAGGAGTGTATGAGCAAACATATTTAGTATATAAAATAAAGTTAAGTATTGTCAAAAAAACACCCCTCTGCGCTACTCAGTGACTGGTACCAGTGGGCGGAGGATTTTGAAGTAGAGAAAGGGTGGGGGAAAATTAGTGGACAGTGTGGCGGTGGCCCATGTCTGGACGTATCGTTAAGGGAGAACCGGGTTTTGCTGCAACATATAGCCGATACCGGAGCGGGTCAAGATGTGTCTGGGGCTCTTGGGGTCTTCCTTGAGCTTCTGCCTCAGCCTGGCTATGTTTACCCGGAGCAGATGGGTTTCACCGATATACTCTCTGTTCCAGACCCTCTCCAGTATCTGGTTGGGGGTAACTATACGGTCAACGTTGTGGGCGAGGTAAGAGAGGATACGATATTCCGTAGCGGTTAAATTCACTTCCTGGCCACCAAGCGTGACCCGGCGGCGGGCGAAATCGATTGTCAGATTGTCGGAATAGAATGTAGGCTCGGGACGCTCCTCCCAGAGCTTAGCGCGGCGCAGTACCGCCTTGGCCCGTGCCGCCAGCTCATTGGCGGAGAAGGGCTTAGTTACGTAGTCATCCGCCCCTTTATTAAAGCCTTCAACCTTTTCGTCATTTTTATCCTTGGCGGTCACCATTATTATGGGTGCCTCAGAAAATTCACGAATGTTCTGACATAAAGCGTATCCGTCCATACCGGGCATCATGATGTCCAGCAGAATGAGATCCGGGTTATCCTCATCGAAAATCTCAAGGGCGGCTTCCCCATTGCTGGCAGTGCGCACATGATACCCCTCCAGCTCCAGGATGCGCTGCATCATACGCAACATGCGTACATCATCATCAACAACGAGCGCCGATACTTTTTTTGAGGGCAATATGGCGCCACCCCTTTCAAATCAAAACCGCTTTATCGTCTTCATACCGGGCTATACCTGCTTGGTCAGCCACGTGGTTTGGCGGTATCAAGGGCCAGTGCTACCGGGATTCAGTTAAAATGTTACTTCAAGGGGCTAACAATGACACCAAAAACGGGCTTCAAAGTCTCACAATAAAATCACAGACAGCAAGTGGCTTTGCTATGAAGGAGGAGGAAACGAAAGTGGCTGGTAAGCAAGGGATGCCCCTGCCTGTTGCGGCTGGCCGAGAGCCTCTATGCGGTGGCATTGCTTTTCTGCATCATGTAACCAATGCCGGACTTGGTCAAGATGTAGGTGGGTTTCCTGGGGTTGTCACTCAGTTTCTGTCTCAGGCGGGCTATGTTTACCTGGAGCAGATGAGTCTCACCGGCATATTCTCTATCCCATACCCGCTGCAGTATCTGGTCGGGGGTGACCGTACGGTCAACATTGTGGGCGAGGTAAGAGAGGATACGGTATTCGGTAGCGGTCAAAATCACTTCCTGGCCGCCAAGAGTGACCTTGTTTCGGGCAAAGTCGACTGTCAGCTCGCCGGCATGGAATACAGGCTCGGGGCGCTCTTCCCAGAGTATTGTGCGGCGCAATACCGCTCTGACACGTGCTGCCAGCTCGCTGGCCGAGAAGGGCTTGGTCACATAGTCATCGGCGCCGGCATCCAAACCTTCAACCTTTTCATTATCACTGACCCTGGCCGTGACCATTATTATGGGTGTCTTGGAAAAATCACGAATACTCTGGCATAGAGCATATCCGTCCATGCCGGGCATCGTGATATCCAGCAAAACCAGGTCCGGGTCACCCTCGTCGAAAACCTCAAGGGCGGTTTGACCGTCACCGGCAGTTCGTACCCGGTAACCCTCCATCTCCAGAATACGTTTCATCATACGCAGCATGCGGATATCGTCGTCAACTACGAGCAAAGTAGCGTTTCTAGATGGCATATCAGTTTCCATCCTTAAGGGCTTTAGTAACCATTTTTGTGCCAGGTGTCATATTATTGTTGCTTCAGATTATTTATTTGGCAGAGGTGAAACGTACTATAGTAGCCCTTTGTTATGACTTTTGTCACTATAAGTGCCTAGTGGCTATATATATAATCGTAGCTTTAGGTACTTTTGGCAATAGGAATATAGTTCTACTTAGTGGGGGTTTGGTGGAGAATTGGTAGGGGTTTAGTAGAAAGACCCGCCATGAGGTCAATTGGCATGGTGGGATAGATGGAAAGGCGAACCTGTGCCGTTTACCAGGCGAACATGTTTAGGCTAAGCATAAAGGGACCCAGATTGTGGGATGATGCCTTTCGACTGTATTAGCTTTGGGGCTGCGTTGATGATTTTACTCCGGGGAGTATGACCTCCGCCGCGGCGCGCCGCAGCTTGGCACGAATGCGGGCCACCAGTACTAACGGACGAAAGGGCTTTCTTAGATAGTCATCGGCACCCATGACCAGGGCTTTCTGCAATAAGATGGGCTCGCGCCGTGCGGTGAGCATTATTACCGGTACATTAGTGCGCCTGCGGAGGTGTTCGAGAACCTGAAAGCCGTCAAGCTCAGGCATCATGACGTCTAAAACAACCAGGTCCGGGTGGCGTTCTTCCAGCAGGGCCAGGGCTTCTTTTCCACCGTTGGCCAGGCTGACAGCATACCCTTCCAGTTCAAGGGTGCGCCCGACTATCTTGAGCGTGTCTTGGTCATCATCGACCACCATGATGTGTGGGCAGTTCTTCATGTTTGCCACACCTCCTTTTACATGTAGTCGCCGAGAGCTAATTCAGCGCGTTTCTTAACCTCAAGGCTATGTCTCTTGGGGGAATTAAGCCGAGCCGGCGGAACGGGCTGAAGTTGCCTCCTGTGGCGACGCTTTCTATGTCATTGTGAGCTAGGCGGAAGTCTCTCATACGCTCGGCGTGCTCAGGAAAGTCCTGGGAGACCGGAAATATATATCTGCTTTTAATATGTTTCTCAGAACCCATTTTGTTCTTTCTCCTTTCCGCAAACAGAGTCTGTGGAGATATTTACGCTAATCTACCGTGAGGTAGAACCGGGGCGACATGCTGCCCTCAGCAGCGTTTATGATGTTACTGTAGAAGTTGCCGCCCTCAATGGTAATCCGGTATCGGGCATGGCCGTCCATGATGAAGCTGACCTGGCCGTTTCGCAGTGTCAGGTAGGTGTTAAAGACCGCCCCGTTTTCCCGGTACAGCTTCTGCCACATATCATTGTCACCTGCAATATAGACTCCGACCTCAAGGATCAGGTTTCGGTAGTGGTGGATAAGCTCTCCCGCATTGGTGAGGTAAAGATTGGCCGCTGATGCCGCATCGGTTCCGCTGGCATCGATATAAAAGAGGTCACCGGGGAAGACACTGCCTACGGCTCCTCCAAATACGGTCATCCTGGGAGCAGTTGAGGGTTCAGCCGCTTCTATCCGAACTACGCTGGCTGCTGCGGCGTCGTTATCATAGGCGTATGCCACCGGCCAGGGGGTGAGGAGTAATGCCGCTAATAGAATAAACCGTAACCTGAACGATTTCTTCGGCTTCATTGTCTTCCCTTTTAGCGCTGCTTTTTCAGTCTAGGGGAAGACGCATTACAGCCGCGTTACGGTAGTGGGTTTTACCCTTACAAAGAGGTCACAAGTAGGGTGTAGCTGGTTGCTTTGCTTTAAAAAGGTAAGGAGCCTCCTTGTTACCAGAAGACTCCTTACGATTGTGCCGTTTTAATATGCTATAGTGGGAACTGTTCTTGCCTCATGCCTTTTTCACCTTGAGAGTTTTGTGCCCTGGCGTGCAAGGGCAAGGTGAAGAAAAAGGTGCTACCGTTTCCCTCCTGGCTTTCCACCCATATTCGTCCGCCGTGCGCCTCAATCAGTCCCTTGCAGATTGCCAGTCCGAGGCCCATACCGCCGGCCTCGTTGATAAGTCTTTGCTCAAGGCGGTACATGCGGTTAAATACCTTCAGCAGCTCTTTGGCTGGTATGCCAAATCCCTGGTCTGCTACACCGACCAGGAGGTTCTTACCCTCTCGTCTGGCTGATATGATAATTTCCGTTCCCTTACTGGAATACTTACACGCATTGTCGATGAGATTATCCAGCACCTGCCGGAGGCGCTTGGCATCGGCGGTTACCCGGGGCAGTTTACGTCCTACATTAGCTATTATCTGGTAGCCGGGGGCTCTGAGTTGAGCCTCGGCGGCGGAAATCCGTATGAGTTTCAGCATACTGAAGTCGGCCTTATCCAGCTTCAAAAGTCCGGCATCCAGTCGGGACATGTCCAGGAGACGGTCAACCAGGTCCATGAGCCGGTCAGTGGCACCATCGGTGGACCGCAGGTATTCCAGTTTTTCTTGCGGACTAAGCTTCTTATCGTAATCGATGAGCAGGGTGGAGTATCCTTTGATGATGGATAATGGAGTGCGCAGTTCGTGGGAAACGGTGGACAGGAGGTCACTTTTGAATTTATCCAGAGTTTTGTATTCCAGCATTTCCTTCTCAAGCTGCTTGAATTCGGTGATGTCCATATAGTTTCCCAGGATAGCTCGTCTGCCCTGATATTCAATAGAGCGGACTGTTTCCATGACATACCTGATATCACCGGATTTATCAACCACCCGGTGTTCATATGGTACAACCTGTTTTCCTTTTAACCTGGCGATGGCATTTTTTCGTACCATGTCTCTATCCGCCGGGAGAATGTAACTTGTCGAGTCCGTACCCAGGAGTTCACTTTCGCTGTAACCCATGAGTTTCTGAAACTGAGGGTTGACGTACTGGAACCTGCCGTTTTGCGTAATAAAGATACCTGTCGGTGAGCTGTCACATACCCGGCGGAATAGCTCCTCTGCCTGCCAGCGAGCTTTTTCCTCCTTTTCTCTCTGCAATCTGGCATACAGGATAGGTGCCACGTAGCTGGCGATGTTTTCCAGCAAATCCTTGTCCTTATCGTCGTAGTCTTTCTCCCGGTTGCCTATGGTGAGATTACCGATAACCTCTCCCTGGTAGATGATGGGCGTGGCTATAGCACGGCGAACCGGAATATTCCCCTCGGGCACCTGGAATGAATCGTTGGAGTAAAAGGTTTTCTTTTCGGTAAGCGCGCGGCCCCAGATACCTTTCCAGTTGTGACGGGTGAATACAATATCTTTGCCGGACATCTGGCACTGGTCACATATATCTCCGGTCATAGAGGGGCAAACCAAATCTCCATTCTCGTTGATATAACCAAAGACGCCATGCCGGCTGTCCATGCGCTCCAAGATAACCTGCAATACCTCGTCGTAGGCTTCCTCGTCAGGGAGGGCGAGGAAGATATTGGCCATCTGGTTCCGGATAGCCAGGTCGCGCTCTGAACGGTGCAGGTCCTCCTCCGCCAGTTTACGCTGGTTTATCTCATTTATTAATTCCAGGTTAGCTTTTGTAAGCTCGGCGGTGCGTTCTTCCACCAAATTTTCTAACCTGGTATGGTACATGTAAAGAATCTCCTGGGCCCGTTTTTGCTCGGTAATGTCATGCTGGGTTACCAGAAAATTCATTATTTTATCGTCTTCATCCCTGAATGCTGTTATCCTGGCGTAGCTTATAAATTCGGTGCCATCCTTTTTTAGATTGAGAATCTCCCCTTCCCAGTATTCCTTCTTTCTTACGGTATCCAGTAGCATTTTTATCACCGCTTCTGCGTTTGGCTCCGCATTTAGAACGGCAGGGGATTTGCCTATTAATTCTCTGTGCTCGTAACCGACAAGTTCATCCATAGCCGGATTGGTATAGGTAATCAGTCCATCGGCCGAGGTGACGCATATGGCTTCTCTGGCGGTCTCTATTATCTTTAAAAGTCTGTCTAAGTCTCTGGCGGTTCGCCGACTTATTCTTTCCAGGTCAGCGATTTTCGATGACAGGGTAGATGGTGTATTGACCGATTGGTTGCTAGCCTTTGCTCGACTTTTCATCAGCCCGTCTCCTGGATAACAGCGCCAAGATATTCGTGCCAGATGTCAAATATTTTGTTGCCTCAGGTAGTAGGGACACGGTGTTACATAGTTAAACTATAGTAATGGCATTGCCAAATGTCAAGTAAAGTTGCTTAATGGCAATAGTACTGGCTTATAATCAGTGGGGGGGCTGCAGCAGCATTAGCAGACCTGGTTAGACGGGTGTGAACGATGGGAGTAAGGGCTCAATGCCGTCTACGAAATAAAAACAGACTTCACAGCCGCATAATCACTGTGAAGTCTGCCGGACAAGCGCGGTGCCAAATTATCCGTGGTCTAGTTACGACAAATGGTCTCCTCTATCTGTGACATCAACTCCTGAACATTGTATGGTTCAGTAAGGTAGCTGTCCGAGCTCAAGTCCAGAGACCTGACGGTGTCCTTTTTAGCATCCCAGGTGCTGAGCATTATTACCGGGGTCTGGCACCACTGGCGGATTCGCAGGCACGTTTCAATTCCATCCAGCCAGGGCATAGAAATATCCAGGATAATAAGGTCGGGGAGAAACCCGTCCACCAGCTCTTTTAGTTCCTCTTCACAATCTTCAATGCTGGTTAGCTGATAACCTCCCTCGGTGAGGTTCTGATGTAGGATTCCCTGCAATTCTGGTTCGCTGCTGACGATAAGTATCTTCTTTTTGTCTATCATGTTGCCTCCTCGCCTTAAATTAAAATCATCTGTTATCAGGCTATCATCCAGGTGATAAACGAGGCATAAACGAGAATACCGCCACTGTAAATATGCTGTAAACAAACTGTATGATGCTTAGTGGCATTGTCGCCGGCGAGGAGGTTCCGCAGGGATATAAAAATTGGGGGGTTGGGACTGCGGTTTATCCAGCGGCAGGGCTGTGCTGGCACACGCACTTAGTGTCATTTGAGGCCGGTGAAACAGGTATAATGGGTGGAAGGCGCTAGGACTGCCCCCGCGCCTCTTGTTTTAATTTTTGGGCGATATCCTCTTCAAGGTGCATTCTATCCACCTTTATTCCGGCCGCCACGAGGGGGAATTCTTCCAAAATCTCCAGCCTCTCGGGTAATTTATAATTGGCCACCTTCTTGGACTGGAGAAAGCTGGCCATTTCCTCAGCAGTAAACGTTTGCCCGCGCTTTGGGATTACATAGGCGCACTGCTTCTCCACCATTACCGGGTCCGGCATTCTGACAATAGCCACGTTGCTCACCTTGGGGTGCTGCATCAACAATTCCTCAATCTCAACGGGATAGATATTCTGACCGCCGCGGTTGATGACATCGCGCTTGCGACCCATGAGTACCAGGTGCCCATCTTCGTCTATTTTGCCCGCGTCACCGGTACTGTACCAGCCATCATGCCATACCTGCCGGGTCAATTCTGGATTTCCGAAGTAGCCGCTCACCAGGTTGGGTCCGGTTACCCGGACCTCGCCTGTTTCACCATTAGGTAACGGATTACCGTCGTCATCTACAATTTCCGCTTCATTGCCCTCCATGAGGCAACCCACCGTCTTTAACCGCACTTCTTGGGGGTCGTCAATTGAAGTCGAGCTTATGGCGCTGGTGTCCCCGGCTCCATAGACGATTACTATGGGGCAGCCCAGCTTCTCTTCTATTCTGGCTCCCAGCTCCGGGGTGAGAAACTGCGTTCCGGTAAATATCACCCGCAGCGAACTGAAGTCATGTTTGTCCAGCTCAGGGTAGTCCAATAGCAGGGCCATTTGTGCCGGAACCAGTGTGAGGACGCTGACTTTCTCCCTTTCTATCACTTCACAGGCTACCGGCGGCGTAAAATGTTCCAGGGCAATCAACTTGGCTCCCGTAAGGGGTGAGCTTACCTGGGTCATAAAAAGGGTTACCCCGGCTCCAAGATTCCAACTGGCCATAATGACATCGTCGCCGGTTATTTTCATTCTCTCGGTCAGTGTTTTTCCGGCCAGGATTCTGGGGGCTACCGGACGCTCAACGCATTTGGGTACGCCCGTGGTGCCGCTGGTATTGAAAATGCGGGTTACCTCATATGGTTTGAATCTAATACTCTGTAAGTAATCCGGTGGGTATTTATCTTTCAGGTTGCGGTGCATCATCTCATTCAGGGATATGGTGCCCTCGGGTACGTCATCGCCTACCATGATTATCTTTTCCAGCGACGGCAGATTGGGGCGTAGCTCCTCAATCATATCGTAGTAGTCGAAGCCTCTGAACTTGCGGGTAATGATTAAGCCTTTGGCTCTGGTCTGCCTTAGAATTGGTTCCATCTCGGCGTGCCTGAAGGTGTGCTGGGCGGTGGCCAAAATAACCCCGGCTTTTTCACAGGCAAAGAAGAGAAGGAAGTATTCCACGCTGTTGGGCAGCTGGGTGGCGACGACATCATCCCGCTCGAAGCCTGTATCGAGCAGACCGCGGGCGAGCATATCAACGCGCTGGCTCACCTCCTTCCAGGTCAGTCTGGTCTTGGCATCGATAACTGCCTCTTTATCGGGATAATCCCGGGCGGTCTGGTCAACAAGGTCCGATATTAACAGTGTCGGGTGCCAGAACCCTCTTTTGATATAATCGTTAATCAGCTCTTCCGTGTACCGGCTACCTATCATCTTAGTACAACTCTCCTTAGCATTTTGCTCTTTCACATTCTAGCGGCAATTCTCATAAAAGACAAACCGTGGATGTCCCGTCTTGCGTTGGCAAAGAGTAATGGAACCACCATGATATTGACAAGAATACGGCAAAAGGACATCAGAGATTGGCGAAGATTCTACGTTGGGAGCTTTGACTAAAAACCTAAAACCCTATTGGAGTAACACCAGAAATGGCTGCATTGATTAGTTTCACCTGACACGGTGTAAAGGGATAGAACATGGTTAAGCATAAAAAGTCTAACTTTACAAAGCCACTATTACAGACTAAAATAAATACGACTTGCGGGCAGTTAGCTCAGTTGGTTAGAGCACTCGGTTCACATCCGAGAGGTCGAAGGTTCGAGTCCTTTACTGCCCACCATAGTGGACAATAGGGGGAACTGCCAGGGTTTCCTGAGAGAGCCCCTTAACTGACATAGGAATGCTGTAGGTAAGCAGCACCTCGTTGCCAGTAACCGTTACCTCTTTCACAAAGCTCTTGATAAACGCCTTCCTCTCCACGAGCGTACTTTCGTTGAGAAGACCACGTAGGTCTGCCACGTATTCTGTCACTGTCTCCAAGTCAGCCAATTCCACTCTTCTATCAGACAGCAGGTTCTCCAACTCCATTCTGCTTGTTAGCAACTGTTCCTGCCGCTGTCTCATCTGCTGGATGCGGGGTGCCAGGTCAGAAAGTTCTATCGTCCCTGTTTCAACAGCATCGTACAGCCTCTCCAGTCGGCGATTGACGTTATCTAGCTCAACAGTGATACCATCGAGACGCTCACGGTACTCACCAGCGGCAGCATCCATCTCCTCATTGACCAGTCGTACCAGCTGGCTGAGGTTCTCGTAGGTCAGGATATGCTCCTTGATCTTACCGATTATCAACTCCTCAAACCGGTTACTATTGATGTACTGAGCCGAGCACGATCCTGCGCCCTTCTTCAGCAGGGTTCCGCACACATAGTAGTGAAACTGTCCCCCCTTGGCATCTTGTCCAACCAGCGACTTGCCACAGTACCCGCACCGGGCCAGACCACTCA
>JAHJRU010000190.1 GCA_018830745.1 Chloroflexota bacterium | reverse complement strand
GGCATCGTGCATTTCCTTCAGTAATGTCGTGCTCAGCACGTTCAGCGCCTCGGGCCGGTTGAAGGTAATGGTAGCTACCCTGTCTCTCTTCTCATATAAGATGTTGTCGTACGATTTTGGCACTCCTCTTCACCTCATTAAAATAATAATGCTTGCCCTTAAATATAAGCTAACTTAATATTACCACACCAGCCGAGGTTGCTAACACAATGCAGATACGTTAAGATAGAAACCGAATGTCTGCCGCTGACCCTGGATACAGCTAATCCGGCAAAGCAAAAGGAGGGCTAAATTGGCCTCAGAGGAGAGAACCAAGGAGATACTGCAGGAACTGCATAAAGCGGTGGTGGACTTTGAAGAGGAAAAGGCAGCCGAGTGGTCCCAGATTGCCCTGGATGAAGGTGTCGACCCTTTTGTCGCCGCTATGGAAGGTCTGGCCGGTGGCATGGTCGAGGTGGGTGAACTATACAATAAGAAGGAATACTTTGTCCCCGAACTCCTGATGTGCGCCGATGCCCTGTATGCCGGCTTGAATCTGCTGAAACCAGCCATCGAAGCTTCGGGAAGAGCATCCCAGGAAAAAGGCTCAATAGTCCTCGGCGTGGTCGAGGGTGACGTCCATGACATCGGCAAAAACCTGGTCAGGATGATGTTCGAAGCGGCGGGATGGAATGTCTACGACCTGGGAAAGGATGTCCCGCTGGACAAGTTTGTCGACGAACTGGTAAAGACCAAATCCTCTATCGTGGGCATCTCCGCTATGATGACCACCAGTATGCTGGCTATGCCCGTAGTTATCAAAAAGCTCAGAGATGCCAACCCCGATGTCCGCATACTGATAGGCGGAGCTCCCATCAGCGCCGATGTCATGGAAAAGTATGGTGCCGATGGCTACGCCAAGAGCGCCGGCACCGCCGTTGATGAAGCCATCAGGCTGATTGACATGCTGAGGAAAGAGGAACTGGGGAAATAGCCTTGTCTCTCCAGAAGCACAACACGATGGCGCTAAGACCCGATAGAATGACCGAGAGGGAGCGGATACAAGCGCTCCTCAATCACCAGAAACCCGACCGTGTTCCCATCTGGCCCTTCGCCATGGGATATGCCATACGCCATAGCGCCTACAAGGGCGGCAGCCTGTACAAGGACCGCCAGGCTCTAGCCGCAGTGCGGCAGGTAATGCGAGACTACAACTGGATGAGCACCACGCTGATAGGCTACTCCAACCTGGGGTCGAAGGAATTCGGCGGTGAAATCAAATGGCCCACCAGCGAGTTCAGCCAGACGGTCACTACCGCCCACTACCCCGTAGAGACCAAAGAAGATGCCTGGAACCTGACCCTGCCCGATGTCGAAACGGCCGGCATGGTCCCTAAAAACATGGCCGCCTGCCAGTTTGTCATGGAGAATCCCTCCGATAACGAGCCGTTCTCCCTGCCCGTGCTGACAGGCCCTTTCAGTACTGCCTCGAACATCTGCGGTATAGAGAACCTTTGCCGTTGGCTGGTAAAGGAGCCGGAGACGGCTCACCGTTTGATACGACTGGCTACCGACTTCCTGGTCGAGCTAGCTCGCCATATGAGGGATACCTGCGGCACCCAGGGGGTCATACCCTGGATGGGTGAGGCGGCTTCAACCAACCAGCTTATCTCAGAGAAGCATTTCGCCGAGTTTGTCTTCCCCTACCAGAAGGAATTTCATGAGAAGCTTATTGATTCAGGTTTCCAGTACATCTTCTCTCATATTTGCGGTGACCAGAACTCTAATCTCCCCTACTGGGCACAGATTCCCATGGGTAACCCGGGCATGATAAGCATCGGCCACGAGGTGGATATCGAGGTGGCGGCAGGCTATTTCCCCGGTGACATTATCGTCGGCAACGTCGAGCCCGGCATTATCCAGGAGGGCACCCCGGAGCAGGTCTATGAGCTAAGCAGAATATGCATCGAGAAGGGTAAGAAATGCCCCGGGGGCTTTATCCTGGCACCCGGCTGTGAACTGCCACCTCATGCCCCCACCGAGAATGTATGGATGATGACCCAGGCAGTAAACGACTTCGGCTGGTATGAGTAGTCCACCGGTAGAACTCCAGGACATGGTTTTTAAGTATTAAAAGAACGGGTATAAAGGGAAAAGCTATGCCAGAAGGACAAACCCAGAAATATCTGGTGGTGTTTCAACCTTCGGGCCGCCGGGGCTACATCGAGCCGGGACAGACCCTGAAACAGGCGTCCCGGGAGCTGGGTGTGGATATAGAGGGTATCTGTGGTGACGTGGGCACCTGTGGCACCTGCAAGGTCAGGGTAGAAGACGGCTCCTTTGAGAAATATGGCATTGAGTCCCACCGCAATCATCTCTCTCCCTTAACCGAAGCCGAAAAGACCTTCATCAACCAGCAAATGGAGGGGCAGGGCTATCGTCTGGCATGCCAGGCCAAGGTACGGGGCGATGTGGTGGTTTTCGTCCCTGAGGGGAGCCGGATGGGCCAGCAGATAGTCCGCAAGGCAGCCCGGGATATAGCCATCGAGGTCAAGCCCGCGGTCAGGAAATACTACGTCGAGATGGCCAAGGCTACTCTGGTGAATACGCTGGGCGACTGGGAGCGTATGACTGCTCAGCTTGATAGCCAGTTCGGCTTGAGCGACCTCAGCATCGACTATCCAACGCTAGTAGCTTTGCAGGAGATGGTACGGCAAGGTAACTGGCAAGTAACGGCATCGGTCTGGATGGACCGGGAAGTCATCCGCGTAGAGCCGGGAAAGATGGAAACAGGTTACGGTCTGGCCATTGATATCGGCACCACCACCGTGGCCAGCTACCTCTGCGACCTGAATACCGGTGACATAGTGGCTACCGAGTCAAT
>JAHJRU010000189.1 GCA_018830745.1 Chloroflexota bacterium | reverse complement strand
GCCGACAGACAGGCGGCTTTCGATAAATACCTGGTTAAATGTGACGTCCCCAAATACCCGCTATCCCTAGAGGAAGCATCAACGTTGATACGAAATGCCGGCGGCTTACTGGTGCATGCCCATCCCAACGACCCCAACGGGACTTCACTGATTAGCCTTACGCCTGATTTAAACGAACAGACTGAGATTATAGAGAAATATATGTTAAACTATATCGATGGCATTGAGTGCTGGCATTCCAAACATGACGCCGAAACCACGGCTCACTATGTCGGATTTGCCCGAAGGCATGGCCTGATGGTTACCGGAGGCAGCGACTGCCATCAAAAACCGATACTTATGGGCACACTGGATATACCTGACTGGGTTGCCGCTCAGTTCCAGTAGAAAAGTGTTATTATTTCCCATGATTCGGGTTACGGACAAAGGCTTTAAACAGAAAGGAGCAGCCGATGGTATCACCAGATAAGTATGACATTAAAGACCCCGCTTTAGCCTCCGAAGGAAAACTGCGCATAGAATGGGCTCGCCGGGAGATGCCGGTGGTTGAGCTTATCAGGGAACGATTCAAAAACGAGCAGCCACTCAAGGGCATCCGAATAGCCGGTTGCCTGCATATAACCACCGAAACAGCCAACCTGGCGCTGACCCTGAGAGACGGAGGAGCCGATGTCATCCTGTGTGCCTCCAATCCGCTCAGCACCCAGGATGATGTCTCCGCCGCCCTGGTAGAATACGGCATACCGGTTAATGCCATCAAGGGCGAGGATGACGCTACCTACTACCGGCATATCAATACCGCCCTGGACCATAAGCCCCAGCTGACCATAGACGATGGTGCTGACCTGGTTACTATCCTTCACACCAAGCGAAGCGAGCTAATCAGCCATGTACTGGGTGGCAGCGAGGAAACCACCACCGGTGTTATCCGCCTGCGCAGTCTGGAGAAAGCGGGTAAATTAAAGTACCCCCTGATTGCGGTTAACGATGCTCAGACCAAGCACCTGTTTGATAACCGCTATGGCACCGGTCAGAGCACCATAGACGGTATTACCAGAGCCACCAACATCCTGTGGGCGGGTAAAAAGGTGGTAATATGCGGCTATGGCTGGTGCGGACGCGGCATCGCCACCAGAGCCAGGGGAATGGGCGCTCATGTGATTGTAACCGAAGTGGAGCCACTCCACGCCCTGGAGGCCGCCATGGACGGCAATCAGGTAATGACTTTACAAGAAGCCGCTAAAGTAGGTAATATTTTCATTACCGTTACCGGTGACAAACATGTGATTGACAAAGCCCATCTAGAATCAATGCCAGATGGCGCCCTTTTAGCCAACAGCGGACATTTCAACGTGGAAATTAACATCCCGGCACTGGAAAGCCTGGCCAAAAATAAGCGGAGAATCCGTCCCTTCGTTGATGAGTATGTCCTGGCTGACGGGCGTCACCTGTATCTGCTGGGCGAAGGAAGGCTGATTAACCTGGCGGCGGCTGAGGGACACCCCGCCAGTGTTATGGACATGAGCTTTGCCAACCAGGCACTGTGCATGGAGCACATTGTGAAAAACAGCGGCAAGCTCCAGCCGATGGTCTACCCGGTGCCGGAGGAAATAGACAAGCAGGTCGCCCGGCTAAAGCTAATGTCTATGGGTATTAAGATTGACGCGCTCACCCCGGAGCAACAGCATTACCTGGATAGCTGGGAAGAAGGCACATAAAGAAGGAGGCGAAATGACGGACAGTTTTTACAGCTCATCAGCATATATGCTCACCTCGGAGTCAGTTACCGAAGGTCACCCGGATAAGCTTTGCGACCAGGTATCGGATGCCGTGGTAGATGCCATCTTAACCAATGACCCCTACGCCCGAATTGCCTGTGAGACGGCCGTTACCAACGGTCTGGTAATCGTCATGGGTGAGATTACTACCAACTGTTATATTGAAGTTCCCCTGATAGCGCGAGACGTCATCCGTAATATTGGCTATACCAAGCCGGAATATGGCTTTGATTATCAGTCGTGCGGGATACTGGTATCCATTAATCCGCAGTCGGCAGACATCGCACTGGGAGTGGACAAATCATTAGAAATTAAAACTGCCACCGGAGACTATGACGAACTGGACCTGGTTGGCGCCGGCGACCAGGGAATGATGGTGGGCTTTGCCTGCAATGAAACGCCTGAGCTTATGCCCCTGCCCATCTCCCTGGCCCACAAACTGTGCCGCCGCCTGGCTCAGGTGAGAAAAGATAAAACCTTACCCTACCTGCGCCCTGACGGTAAATCACAGGTAACGGTGGTATACCATAATGGTGTTGCCCAGCGGGTGGACAGCGTGGTAATCGGTGCCCAGCATGACGACGATGTTTCCCGCGAGCAAATGGCAAAGGATATCAACGAGCACGTGGTCAGAGCCATTGTCCCGGCTTCGCTCCTGGATGATGAAACCAAATTTTATGTCAACGCCACCGGACGCTTTGTTATCGGGGGACCGGTATGCGACACCGGCTTCACCGGAAGAAAGATTCTGGTTGATACTTACGGGGGCCTGGCACGGCACGGTGGTGGTGCTTTCTCCGGTAAAGACCCCACCAAGGTAGACCGCTCGGCTACCTATGCCGCCCGTTATATTGCCAAAAACCTGGTGGCGGCCGGTCTGGCTGAGCGCCTGGAAATCCAGATAGCCTACGTCATCGGCGTAGCCCACCCCCTCTCCATTTCCGTGGAAACCTTCGGCACCGGTAAGGTTAGCTCCGAAGTGCTGGTAGACCTGGTCAGGAAGCATTTTGACCTCCGGCCGGAAGCCATCATCCGCAACCTTGACCTGCGCCGTCCTATCTATCTACAAACCGCCGCCTACGGACATTTCGGGCGGGACGACCTCGACCTGCCCTGGGAAAAGACCGACAAAGCCGAAATTCTTAAAAAAGAGGCTCTGGGTAAATAATTAAGGGAAGCTTGAGGGGGTAAGATAATGGAAACAGTAGTAGTCGCAATTATCGTTGCTCTTTCTACACTTGGTGCTACTTTTATAGGAAACAGACTTTCCAGCAAACGATTTGAGATGGAACTTGCGAGGCAGAGAGAGGTAGACGAGCGACAGAGAAAATGGATAGTTAGAAGTGAACCACTGCTAAAATTAAGGTCTGAGTTAGCTATAATGGCTACTAAGGAAAGTAAATTAGTTGCTGTCGCTTATAAACAGCACACGACCCGTTTCCTCTTTTCAGAGGAGGAACTAAAAGACACTCTCGACGACAGCAATAGTTATCTGGCAAGTGGAGACTTCGCTAACGCTTTGCTTACACTAGATGATACAGAGATTGTAAACAAGGCGAGGGAGATTTTGACGGACTATCAGAAATCCTATACCAACGCCATGCGCTATAGCGAATTAAAAACAAAAGAACGCAGGCAAGCCTTAGACCTAGTCGAAATAAACAGGAATAAGGTTATCGAAGTCCAATCACTAATTAACAAACGATTGGAGGAATTGTAACTTTTTAGTTATTTGGGGAGGATTTAAACACACAGGGAGGTAGAGACATTATGTCAACTCAGCTATCGGAAGAGGAAATCTACCACCAGGCAAGGAAACGAGTTGAAGAGAAGAAGGGCTTTTTTACCCACCTGGCAGTCTACATTATTGTGAACATTGGACTGGTGCTGATATGGGCATTTGTTAGCCGAAGCCCCAATCCCTGGTTTATCTGGCCCCTGGGGGGCTGGGGTATCGGTCTCCTGTTTCATTTCCTGGGAGTCTTCGTTTTCTCACGGCACACCAGTTGGGAGAAACGGGAGGTAGAAAAGGAAGCGGAGAAACTGAGAAAAGGCGGATAAAGAAAGACATAGTGACCAGTTCTATAAAATTCGGCACCGACGGCTGGCGGGGAATCATGGCGCAGGATTTCACCTTTGACAATGTGCGAGCCTGCGCGCAGGGTGTCGCCAGCTACCTCAAACAAGTCAACCTCGCCGGTAGAGGCTTGATAATCGGCTATGACAACCGCTTTGCTTCGGAGGACTTCGCTGCCGCCGCCGCCGAGGTGGTGGCCGCCAACGGCATAAAAGTATATCTCTGTCCTAAGACCGCCCCAACCCCGGTCATCAGCTATGGCGTGCTGGCCGAAAAGGCCGGCGGAGCGATAGTCATAACCG
>JAHJRU010000188.1 GCA_018830745.1 Chloroflexota bacterium | reverse complement strand
TTTTTATCAGGGCGACAGCATTTTTGGTTGGAATGAGGGTGCCAACGAACAACAGAAATAGCTCGCCTTCTCCGAGCCCCAGGGTCTGCCTTACTCCGGCGATGTTGTCGCTCCCTCTCGCCTGCTCAATCTGCTTCGGCTCAAGGAAGGTATTACATATCACCTGAGTTTCCGCCCGGGTGCGACGCGCCACCTGCCTGGCTGAATCCTGACACTGTGCCACCAGCACATTATGCTTGCCAAAGCGAATGGTTATATTCTCCATGAAATAGTTCATCAAGGCGGCGAAAGGATTAGTCAGCTTAAACCAGTCTTTACCACACAGATGGCTCAGCATAGTTACCGCCGGAATGCTATGCTTGGCGGCAGCATACGTGGCTGGCAGCGTGGCCACATAACCGAGGTTATATAATACATCTACCTCTTTACCACGCAGCCATTTGTTCAAATAAGGATACAGCCTGAGGGCAAATATGAGTCTTTGCGCCGTATTACCCGTCTTAAAGGGGCGGTGGATTTTTATCCCACCCCTGACCTCGTAGCCAGGCTCACCTTTCACATGAGCCGTGACCACGTATATCTTATGACCCCTCTGCAGAAGGTCACCGGCCAGCTTCCACAGTGAAAGCTCGGCACCCCCGTAGGGGTGAAAATGCTCGGCTACCATCAAGATATTCATCCCTGGCTTATCATCCATTCGGCAATCTCTAAACAGCAATGAGCATCTACCGCCATTGTTCCGTCACGGTCTATAAAGGCAGCGCGGTTAGCCATTGGCGATGCGCTCCTCCACCAGATATGAAATGATATGGGCCACTCCCAGATGAGCGTCCTCTAACTGTCTATAATCGCTGCTGGAGAGGACGATAGATTTATCGACCATCGCCTTCAGCTTGCCGCCGCCAAAGCCAATTACGCCAATGGTAGTGGCGCCATTCCGGCTGGCATATTCAATAGCCCTGAGGACGTTGGGAGAATCACCAGAGCAGGTTATACCTATGACCACATCACCTTTCTCCAGTTGCCCCACAAGCTGCTCCTCAAAAACAGCGCTGTAATCAATATCATTACCTACAGCGGTAATGAAGGCGATACTATCAGCCAGACTGCATGCCCGGACTCGGGGCTTTCCCACCGATGCCGTGCCTATCTGGAGGTCCCGGGCGAAATGACTGGCGGTGGTGGCACTGCCACCGTTGCCCATAACAAAAACCTGCTTTCCCTTCTTCCAGGCATCAACAATGATGCCGGCGACCTCCTCTATATCATGAGGAGATAGCTCGTTAAGACACTCAGTAAGACCGCTTATATATTCCTGAACCTTTGACATGGCTCACCCCCGACAATTCATACTACGTAGATAATCTTACTCCCCTCAGGTTCGAGAGAGAATTTCAGCTCCTGTAATTGGCTCAAAGCCTCTTTCACTGCCGCACGCTTCGGCTGAGGGCAGTACAGCAGCAAAAAGCCACCCCCCCCGGCCCCCAGTAGCTTGCCACCCAATGCGCCGGCATCGAGTGCTTTCTGATAGTATTTATCTATCTTGTCATTGCTGATACTGTCGGCTAGCTGCCTTTTCAGCATCCACCCCCGATGTAAGATTTCGCCGAGGATATCGCCGGAAGCATCACTGTTCAACTGGCTTTTAATATCCATAGCCATATCTCGCAGGTTTCTCAGTCGGTCCATTTTATCTGCCTGCGTAGTATTCTGTTTCTGCTCCTGCAGAATAGGGCTGGCATCACGGGCGTCACCGGTATACATTACCAGCAGGTTCGCGACAAGTTCCTCTTTCCTATCCGCCGACCAGATTATGTTCTCCGCAATCACGGTCTCATCCGGATTGAATTGAATGAAGCGAAAGCCGCCGCAGGCGGCAATATACTGGTCCTGCTTGCCCACCGGCTCGCCCAGAATATCCATTTCTATATGACAGGCTTCCCGGGCTAAATCCTCCGCTGATTTCAGCACCCCCTTGTAGGCATAAAGGGCATTGAGCAAACCCACGGTGAAGCTGCCAGAGGAGCCGAGCCCGGCTCCGGCATGCACGTCAGCGATAGAGGCTATTTCGATCCCCTGGGTTATTCCGGTGAGCTTGAGCGCCTCCCTGACAACCGGATGCTTTACCTCATCAACATTGTCAACCAGTTCCGTCTTGGAGTAGTAACTAACGCGGATGGTATCGGTAAAACGCTGGTTTACTATCACGTACATATACTTGTTAATAGCAGTGCTCACCACCGCCCCGGGCTCAACGCGATAGAAGTCAGGTAAGTCCGTGCCCCCGCCCACAAAGCTTATTCTGAAGGGGGTTCGGGTGATAATCATGCCAACCTCCCTTTCAAAAATGCTTCCAGAATCCCCTGCTGCTGCGGCAATCCGATATCGTAGAATCTCTGCGGGGTAACGTAAGCCACCAGTTCCCCATGCTTAATTAAGGCGGGATAGAGCCCTTGTTCCAGTGAGACCGGCTGCCCTGCCTCCAGGAGATTCAACGCCTCCCGCCGAAGCGCCAGCACCCCGGCCTCAACATACTTCAATCCGGGGCAAGTGCTTTCCTTGTCATAGCCAGTGACCATCGAATCTCCGTCCAGGGCTATATTGTTCCTGACGCCGGTATCTTCATGGTTATCATAGACTACCATAAGCGCCTGGCGGTTA
The DNA here is from genome assembly GCA_018830745.1 of Chloroflexota bacterium. GTDB lineage: Bacteria > Chloroflexota > Dehalococcoidia > Dehalococcoidales > JAHJRU01 > JAHJRU01. Next base: position 1,237 of record JAHJRU010000188.1, on the reverse strand, counting down.
AGCTGGACAAAAGTATTTTCCACGTCGCCGTAGTCAACAGGAAGGTAGGTATCACCGTTGATAACGAAAAACCGTTCGTCCAGCAAATTATGCGCCTGCTTCAAGGCACCACCGGTGCCCAACAAGTCTCCCCTCTCCTCGCTATACCTTATACTCATGCCCAGGGTTTCTCCACCACCAAAAAAGTCCTGCACCTGCTCACCTAGATAGCCGATGCACAGTACAACATCATTGACACCGTTATCCTTTAAAAGCCGGAGCAGGTACAGCAGGAAAGGCTGCCCGTTAACGGGAAGCATAACCTTGGGTATTTGCTCCGTCAACGGTCTCAACCTGGTCCCCAGGCCTCCCGCCAGAATAACCGCCTGCATGCTTAATCCCCCTTGTCAATCTCCTCCAGAATATCTCTTATCGCCCGGCGAACCGCTTCGTCAGAGGTATATCTCGGCTTCCAGCCAAGTTTTTCCATTCGCGAGGGGTCGAGGCGCACCTGAGGCACATCTCCAGGCCAACCGCGAGCACCTCCGGTATATTTGAACTTAACATCAGCCAACCTCATTTCCTCTATCAGTACACGCCCAATAGTAGTGACGTTGGTAGCGGAGGGAGCAGCCAGATTGAAGACATTAACCTGACCGCTGGAATGCTGAACGCCGTAGAGAATGCCCTCCACGCAGTCCTGAACATGAATATAGGGCTTCTGCTGAGTCCCATCCCCCAATATCTCTAACTCCCCAGGACTTCCCTTCAGTTTATTTATGAAGTCGAGGATAACGCCGTGGGTTGCCCTCGCTCCCACCACGTTGGCAAACCGAATTATCCATGCCTGCATATCAAAGAGATGGCAGAAGGCAGTGATAAGCCCCTCGCCAGCCAGCTTGCTGGCGCCATAAAGTGATATCGGCTGAAGCGGACCGTAATCCTCCGGGATGGGCTGCAGCGGCGTCTCGCCGTATACCGTGCTGCTGGAAGCGAAAACCATCTTCTTGACTTCGCTCAGTCTCATGGCCTCCAGAACATTATAGGTGGCGATAGTCCCCTGCTTCAAATCCAGGTCCGTATTCCGATTACCCATCCTTATCTCAGGGTTAGCCGCCATATGGAACACCAAATCGCAGCCCTGCATAGCCCCGGTCAAACTGTCGAGTTCCAGCAGGTCGGCTTGAATAAACTTAAAACCGTCCCGGTCCAGGTGATGCTGAATGAACTCCCGTTTCCCGGAACTCAGGTTATCGTA
>JAHJRU010000187.1 GCA_018830745.1 Chloroflexota bacterium | reverse complement strand
ACCTGATTCTCCGGCACCGGGTGGTGAAGTTCATGCGTGATTTCCTCGATGCGCGGGGATTCATCGAGGTGGAGACGCCGATTTTGATCAAAAGCACACCGGAAGGGGCTCGTGATTACCTGGTGCCCAGCCGCCTGCATCCCGGAGAATTCTACGCTCTGCCTCAGTCGCCCCAGCAATTGAAGCAACTGCTGATGGTAGCCGGTGTGGAGAAATACTTTCAGATAGCGCGGTGCTTCCGCGACGAGGACTCCCGTGCCGACCGGCAGCCCGAATTCACCCAGCTTGACCTGGAGATTAGCTTCGTCAACCAGGAGGACATCCTTACCCTTATTGAGGAGATGTTCACCACTATGGTCGAGGCGCTCAAGCCGGATATGCAGGTGATAAAACCGTTCCCCCGCCTTACCTTCAGTGAAGCCATGGAGCGCTACGGCACGGACAAGCCGGATATACGTTTCGGTCTGGAGATAGGCGACCTCACTGACATCGCCGCGCAAACCGAGTTCTCTATCTTTCGTTCTGTCACTGATAGTGGAGGCAAGGTTAAAGGCATCTGCGCCCCCGGCTGTGCCGCCTATACCCGCCACGAGCTTGAAGAGCTGAATAAGATAGCACGCCAGCTCGGTGGCGGAGGCGTGTTGACCATAGCGCTGGGCACAGAGGCGGGCAGTCTCGACGACCTGACTATGGAGAAGGTAAAGTCGGTGGCGGCCAAGTTTCTAACCCTGGACCAGGTCAGGGAAATTGTCCGACGACTGGGCGCCAACCCGGGTGACCTGCTTCTTGTCATTGCCGGCCAACCCGCCCTGGTGGATACCATGCTGGATGAACTGCGGCGCGAGATGGGGCGTCGGCTTAACCTGGCAGACCCTGAGATGCTGGCGTTTGCTTTCATCGTGGATTATCCTCTGCTGCAATGGGATGATAAAACCGGCCGATGGCAGGCAATGCACCATCCGTTTACCTTACCCAGGGATGAGGATATACCATTACTGGATACTGCCCCGGAAAAAGTGCAAGCCAAACACTATGATATTGTCTGCAATGGCTATGAGCTCTCCAGCGGCAGTCTCAGGATTTACACCAGTGAACTGCAACGAAAGATATTCCGTCTGCTGGGTTACACCGATGAGGAAATCGAAGAAATGTTTGGCAATTTGTTAGAGGCTTTCGATTACGGAGCTCCCCCTCATGGCGGTATCGCTCCCGGTATTGACCGCCTGGTGATGCTCCTGGCGGGAGAGGAGAATATCAGGGAGGTAATTGCTTTCCCCAAGACTCAGAGCGCCATGGATTTAACGGTTAATGCCCCTTCGCCGGTGACGGAGGAACAGCTGGCCGAATTATCTCTGCGCCTGAGGGATGATTGAGAAATATGGCCGATAGAGATGAAGTAGCGGAAAACATTTATTTAATTGATAACCTGGTTTATTCCATACCGAGGTCGGGCTCGGTCTACTTAATCAATGAAGAGAAGAAAGCCTTAGTTGAGGTTGGGCCGCCAAGTTCTGTCGATAGCGTTCTTAACGGAGTAAGAGCGGCTGGGGTCGAACCCGAAGATATCGACTATATAGTTGTGACTCACATCCATTTGGACCATTCCGGTGGGGCAGGGGTGCTCCTGACCCACATGCCCAAGGCTAAAGTGGTAGCGCACCATATGGATATCAGGCATCTGGTAGATCCCCAGAGATTGATAAATAGCATGAGGAAAGTCCAGGGGGATGGTTTCTGGGGCAAGGTGGGCCAGGTGGTTGCCGTTCCCTCATCACGGGTACAGGCGGTGCATGACGGTGATACCATTGAGCTTGGTAGCCAGCAAACGCTAAGAATCATTGATGCCCCGGGGCATTCACCAAACCATATTTGTATCTTTGAAACACGGAACGGGGGGGTATTTTCAGGGGAGGCGGCTGGCTCTCTGATGGCAGATGGAAAGATAATACTGCCCGTTAATACTCCTCCCGCCTTTGATTTGGAGCAGTATGTGGCTACGATTGATAGGCTGATGAAGCTTAATCCAAGCAGGTTATACTACTCGCACTTCGGCGTGACCAGTGCGGTTCAGGACAACCTGGAGCAAGCCAGGGAGAAGGCACTTATCTGGGATGACATAGTGACTGCAGCGTTACGGGAGAACGCTGCCGAAAGCATAGCGGAGAGGATGGCAGACAGGTTCCGCGATGAAATAGAGCTAGCCAGGGGAAACATACCCTTATATGATTACCTTATGAGCAATATGCAGGTATATGCCGCGGCTTACGTAAAGTATCATCAGGACAAGCACCGCGCTGAAACTGCTGGGCAGAGAAAAAGGTGAGGTTGAACCTATGTACCAGACTGTCCTAGTGGGGAAGAAGAATCGCACCGGTATTGTTACCTTGAACCGGCCCAGAGTAATGAATTCGGTCGATTTTACCCTTATCAGGGAGATATCCGAGGCGGTAGGGGAGCTTGAGGACGATAAACAGGTGCGGGTAGTGATTCTGACCGGGGCGGGGCGGGCTTTTTCCACCGGTCATGATATGGCTGCCTCCGATGAGGAAATAGGAAAACTGATAAATTTCAGCGAGGGGCGGCTAGCCGCCTGTGAAAAGCCACTCATAGCTGCCATACACGGTCATACGCTGGGTTACGGTCTGCAAATAGCTTTAGTGTGTGATATTATCATTGCCGCGGAGAATACCATTATGGGCTTTACCGGGCCGCTGGTTGGGGCTATCGACCCGGGTTCCATCCTGCTCTTGCCGGGTATGGTGGGCCGGAATAAAGCCAGCGAATTGCTCTTCACCTGTGAGCACTTTGACGCTGATGAGGCTTACCGCATTGGTATGGTGAACAGGGTAGTGCCCCGGGAACAGCTTATGCCGGTGGCTCTGGAGATGGCGGAACGGATTGCCCGGATGTCACCGCAGTCGATAAAGTATACCAAGCACGCCCTGAAGTGGGGATTGATTAATACGCCGCACTACGATTATATACGGGCGACACTTCGTCATCTATTCCTCAGCGATGACTACCATGAAGCAGTCAAAGCCTTCAAGGAAAAGAGGGAGCCGGTATTTGAGGATGAATGAAACTTCGATTATATTGGGGGTGGTAAGATGAAAGTAACTCTAGATAAAAAAGAGAACAGCCAGGCGTTCTTAACCGTGGAGATGGAGCCGACTGAGGTCGAGGCGGAGCTCCAGAAGGCTTATTCCCGCCTGGTGAAGAAGGCTAATGTTCCGGGCTTTCGCAAGGGAAAGGCACCGCGTGATGTGCTGGAGGGGTACCTGGGGAAGGAAGCGCTTTTTAATGACGCGCTGGAACATCTAATACCCGAAGCCTGTGAAAACGCCATCCTGGAGCAGGATATCGAGGCGTTTGCCCATCCCCAGATTGAAGTAACGCAGCTTGACCCGGTGGTGTTCAAGGCTACTGTGCCGCTGAAACCTACCGTTGAGCTGGGCGATTACCTTAATGTCCGGGTGGCGCCGCAAACGGTGGAAGTAACCGAAGATGATACGAACCAGACAATAGAGCGCCTGCGCCACTCCTATGCCACCTGGGAGCCTGTCGTGCGTGAGGTGGGCTACGGTGATTTAGTGGTTATGGACATCGAAAGTCATCTTGAAGATGAGCCTTTCATTAACCAGAAGGAGGCTCAGTATCAGGTAGTCCAGGATGCCCCCACACCGGTGCCGGGATTTGCCGAGCAACTGGTCGGGATGAAGCTGGACGAGGAAAAAGAGTTTCCCCTTAAATTCCCGGATGATTACGCCAAGAGTGAGGTGGCCGGTAAAGAGCCCGATTTTAAGGTGAAGGTTACGGAAGTAAAGCAGGAACAGCTTCCTGAGCTAAATGACGAGTTTGCCCGACAGGTTGATGCCGAGGTGGAAACGCTGGACTCATTGAAGGAAAAAATCACTACCGCCATCCGCAATAGAGCCGAAGAGAATGCGGTGGTGGAACATGCGGATAAGGTGGTGAAGGCGGTGACGGACCAGGCGCAGGTGGAGTTCCCTCCGGTGCTGGTAGAGATGGAGGTTAACCGCCTTATCGATGAGCAGTTGAGGCGCTGGCAGATGACCGGGCAGGACGTGGAACATTACCTCAGCTATATTGGCAAAAGCGAGGAACAGCTGAGAGAGGAACTGCGTCCGCAAGCCGGTGAGAACGTTAGCCAGTCGCTGGTGCTGGCTGAGGTGACGGACGTCGAGAAAGTCGAGGTTGGTGATTCGGAGATAGACGCCGAGATTGAAAACTTGACAACCACTGATGCGGAGAATAAAGATAAGATTAAAGACCTGTTTAATACGCCCCAGTACCGAGAATCTATCAGGCGGTGGCTGCAAAGGCAGAATACGGTTAAGCGGCTGGTGGAGATAGCCGGGGCTCCCGCCGGAGAGGAGAAATAAATGCCAACAGAGAGCGATGTCAAAATCATAAAGAGCGTCTGCAACATGTGTATGCAATGCTGCGGGATAGACGCTCATATACGTGACGGCAGGTTAATCAAGGTCACGGCAATGGAGGACCACCCTTACAATCATCTATGCGTAAAGGCGCAGGGGATAGTGGACTGGTTGTATTCACCGGACAGGGTGACCACTCCGTTAAAGCGCGCCAACGGGGACTGGCAGCCGATTACCTGGGATGAGGCGTTTGATATCATCACCGATAAATTGACCATGGTGAAAGAGAAGTATGGTGCCAAAGCCATGGCAACTCATATGGGCAATCCGTTTATCGGTACCCCGGTGGGGAGGGTGGCCAGTCGCTTCTGCAGTCTGTATGGTACTCCCAATCATACTTCCACCGCTTCTCTTTGCTTTGCCGCCGGTGCTATGGGGCACGGTTTGACCATAAGCAATCGGCTTCAGCGGTTATTCCCCAGCTTTGAGAACAGCCGATGTATGGTGCTCTGGGGCTACAATCCCCAGGAGTCCAATATCTGTGATATGGTGCAGATTACACCAGCCAGAAAGAACGGGGCTAAGCTGATAGTTATTGACCCCCGAAAGACTCCTTTGGCCAAGGAAGCCGATATACACGCTCAGATCAGGCCAGGCACCGACGTTGCTCTGGCGCTGGGTATGATAAATGTGATAATCGCGGAGCAACTGTATGACCAGGATTTTGTCCATAACTGGACGGTGGGCTTTGAGAAACTGGCGGAGCATGTAAAAAAGTATAGTCCTGAGGACGTGGAGAAGCTTACCTGGGTTCCGGCTGACACCGTCAGGGAAATTGCCCGCATGTATGCCGCCAGCAAGCCGGCCGCTATCGCCCAGGGTGTGGCACTGGACCATTGCCTTGGCGGGGTACAGAACAGTCGGGCGGCCGCTATTCTGATGGCTATTACCGGCAATCTGGATGTACCTGGGGGTAATGTCTACCTGGCGACACTCAGAATGGCACAGCTCAGGGTGAAGGGCAATGTAGACACCAGCGAGGTAGTGGGCATTGATTATCCGGTATATAATCGGTTTGTGGGGGAATCAACCTGCCTGCCGTTGGCTGAGACCATAATTACCGGAAAGCCGTATCCCATAAAAGCGATGATTGTTCACGGCTCTAATCCGGCTTTAATCTGGCCCGATAGCAATAAGGTCAAGCAGGCGCTGAGCCAGCTGGATTTTCTGGTGGTATCGGACCTGTTTATGAGTGAGACCGCCAGGCTGGCTGACGTCTTCCTGCCCTCTATTACTTTTTGGGAAGGTGATATTTTAAAAGACTATCAATTTGTCGGCTTGCCGATGGCAGTGCTGGCGAACAAGGTAGTCGAGCCACTGGGCGAATGCCGGGATAACTGGCAGATATGGGCGGAACTGGGCCGGAGGATGGGATATGCTGAATATTTCCCCTGGCAGACTACCGATGAACTTATAAATGATTTGCTTGAGCCCTCCGGAATAACCATTGAACAGCTTAGAGAACACCCGAGTGGAGTGTGGTACGGTAATATGGGTCAGAAACAAAAATACCTGGAGAAGGGGTTAAAGACTTCCTCAGGCAAGGTGGAGCTGTTTTCTGAGACATTAGAGGGCTATGGGTATGCCCCCTTGCCGGAGTTTACCGAGCCGTTGCCGGCTTTAGTGGGAACCCCTGAACTGGCAGAGGACTACCCTTTGATACTGACTACCGGCGCCAGAGTGGGCCCCTTTACCCATTCCCGGCATAGAAATGTGGCGCGTCTGAGAAAACTGGCACCATATCCGGCGGTAGAAATCAATACTGATACCGCCCGAAACATGGGCATAGCCACGGACGACTGGGTAATCGTGGAGTCGCCGAGGGGAAGCCTGAGAATCAGGGCTAAGGTTACCGATGATATTCACCCCCGGGTGGTCAGCATTCCGCATGGCTGGGAAGAGGCTAATGTTAACCTGCTGACTGATGGTGACGCCAGAGACCCGATATCCGCCTATCCCGGTTATAAAGCCGCTATATGTCGGGTAACCAGAGATTAATGTCATACGATTTATCTGAAATTTTGTTATAATAGATAGTGGGACAGTACGAAGGAGGAAAAATGGAAAAACAGTTTTATCAGCCGACAAATGTTATTCCGATGGTCATCGAAAGCGGCACTAGGGGAGAGCGGGCTTTTGACATATACTCACTGTTATTGAGAGAGCGCATAGTTATGCTGGGTATGCCCATCAATGACCAGGTAGCCAACGTTATCATCGCTCAGCTTCTTTTCCTGGAGCGAGAGGACCCGGATAAGGATATCAGTCTCTATGTTCACTGTCCCGGTGGTGTCATCAGTGCCGGCCTGGCTATTTACGACACCATGCAGTTGATACGTCCCGATGTATCTACTATCTGCGTGGGGCTGGCAGCCAGCATGGGGACATTGCTTCTGTGCGCGGGAGCTCCCGGTAAACGCTATGCTTTGCCCAATGCCACCATCCACATGCACCAGGCGATGGGTGGGGCTCAGGGTCAGGCGTCAGATATCGAAATAGCCGCCCGTGAGATTATGCGCATGCAGGAAATAATCAGGGATATTCTGTCCAAGCATACCGGCCAGTCACTGGATAAGATATCTCATGATACCGACCGCGATTTCTACCTTAACCCGGAACAGGCGGTGGAGTACGGACTTATAGATGAAATCCTGACCAAGCAGCAGGAATCCAAGGAATCGAAGGAATCGAAGGAATCCAAGGAATCGAAGGAATCCAAGCAGCTATAATCCCTGGTGATAAAGCTCCTGGTAGCGCTGAGTTAGTTCAGTAAGGGCGGGCAGGCCATCTCTGGCACCTATTCTGGTAATGGAGAACTGGGCGACAATGTCGCCCAAACGGCCACATTCCTCAGATTCTTTGCCGTTAAGCAGTCCATAAAGAAATCCGGTGGCAAAGGCATCACCCGCGCCGGTAGTATCTTTTCTGTCTCCTGGCTTTGATTCAATTATATATTGATTATTTAAATCTGCTACGTAGCTGGCAAACATGAATGGTTCGTTACCGTTATCGTCAACAGTGTAACCACCTGTTGATAGTATCTTCAAGTGATTCTTGAAGTCGAAAGTCAACTGGTGGCTATCTGCCTTTCTTGATGATCCTCTACCTAGAGTAACAACTACTATCTGACAGCCTTTGTCAAGGAAGTGACGCGCAGCATACGTATATTTCATATTCGCGAGTTCTTCTATCTCACTCTCGTTAATAAACAGAATATATGTTCTTTCCAATATAGGGGTGACAGCGTCAATTCCCTTCCTAGTATATATTGCTCCCGGTGTAAAACTAATCTTAACAGACTGTGGTATCTCACTCACAACAAATTTCTGCATCTCAAATTGTTCATCATCGACAAACGATGATAGGTGTAAAAGCTCAGCTTGTTTAATGTATTCTAGGTCGATATCCTCTTTAGTTAAGAGGTTATTTGCTCCTGGCTCTACATATAGAGCTCTGTTCCCCTTTCGATCTGTTAAGCCCAGCACTAGCCCGCTCTTTACATTTTGTTTGATCTTTATCTGGCTGGTATCCACTCCAACGTTATT
>JAHJRU010000186.1 GCA_018830745.1 Chloroflexota bacterium | reverse complement strand
CCTGTCAACTGACGCAGCGGGGAAGAACCGCGTAGCCGGTACTCCGGTATTCGTGGATGCTCCAGCCTTCCAGCCAGCAACAGCCCTGGAATACGGCATGACCTACTTCGCTTTCGTCACAGCTGTGGAGCCAACGGTGAGCCCTCAGAGCGTCATCAGCTTCACCACCATGGCGAAGCCTGTAGCTCCACCAGCACCTGCTCCACCAGTGATAGTCAAAGAGCAAGCGCCAATGCCAGCCCCGGTGATTAACATCCCGGCGGCACCGACATCAGCGGTTACTCCTGCTATCATCTGGACCATCATCATCATAGGTGCAGTACTGGTTATTGCAGTGATTGTCCTGATACTCAGAACCAGACGTCCATAACCAGACGTCCGGTCTTGACCTGACGGATAACACTCCAGATAATCCGGAAGCCCCCCGAAATTCGGGGGGCTTCCTTTTTGTCTCAAAGCCTTGACTTACTCCTGAAAGCGGAGTAAAATTCGCCACATGGCAAAAACGAGAGTCATCCTCTGTGCGTTGGGCGTGCTTCTGCTATTGAGTCTGCTCAACCCGAACACTCCCGCCAGAGAAGTAACCGCCAGTTCTAATCTGGCCAGATGGTCTAACGTCAATATCCCCACCGAAGGCAAAGCCGGTAATTGGGTACTGGCTGACGGCTCAGACATACAGCACCTGACCCTGGCCGCTGACGGCACCCTGTACTGCTATGCCACTCCGGCCGGGACAAGCTATACCCTGTTTAAATCCGCAGACGGCGGCTATACCTGGTCATACACCGGCAACGTGCAGGACTCCATAGTTGATATTGCCACCGCTCCGGGTGACGCCAACATAGTTTATTATGCCACCTCAGCCAATCTCTACCGCTCTACTGATGCCGGCAGGAACTTCGTCTTGATGGCAGCCGGCATTGGCGGGGCCGGCGGTAACAATGTCGAAATTACCTCCGTAGACGTTACCCGGCAGAACAATTACATCATCGCCGTCGGCACCAAAGACACCGATAGCGGTGAGTACGGAGGCATTTATCTTCTGGATGAAAGCAATATCACCAACTGGACGGATACCAGCCTGGGCAACTATGATGCCTATGCGGTAGCCTTTGCTCCCGGTCAATCAGGAAACCGTCAGCTGGTAGCCGTGGTCACCGATGAAACTGATACCTTGGTAATGAGCAAAGTAGGCGATTCCGGATGGGGTAACGCCATTGGCGACGCCAAACTCGACCGGGATAACTCTGGAACCCCCACCCCGGTAGCCATAACCGGCTCGGCAGCTATTGCTTTTCCGGATGACTACGAGACGGCGGTGACCCCGGAAGAATATGTCCAGTTCGTATCCATAAACACCGGCACCGGAAACGGAGACGTCTACCGAATTCAAAATGCCAGCGCCCCCGGCATGTCGGCAGCCACTGACCTTAATATCGGCTCTGCCTATGGCCTGAGCAATATTGACATAGCCTCTGTAGGCGTAGTCGGCACAGCCAGCAGCGCCCATTTGCTGGCCGGTGCCACCAGCAGTGCTCAGGTCTATTCCAGCTCCGATGGTGGCCGAAACTGGAGCAGCGCCACCAAAGAGCCAACAGGACAAACTAACACCATGGTGTTGGTGTCACCCAATTTCGACACCAGCGGACGAGCCTATGCCGTGACCAGCGGCAATGAAAGCGCCTATTCCTACACCACCGATGGCGGGCTCACCTGGAACCAGCTAAGCCTGATTGACACCAGAATCAGTGACATCGTTGCTTTAGCCCCGGCGCCCAATTACTCCGAGAACCGTGCCCTATTCATGCTTACCCACCGCACCGGAGGCCGCCACAGCCTGTGGCGCAGCCTTAATGACGGAGCTATATGGGAAAGAACCTACTCCAGCGCTCTGGCCAACGTCACTGCGCTTGATAAAATTCAGCTTTCCCCACAGTACGGCAACGAACACCAGGTAGTATTCCTGGCTGGCAGCAGTGGCAACCCGTCTCTATTTAAGTCAACTGATAATGGGCAGACCTTCGCCCACCATATAAATAGCAACCCGAATACCGGTGCATCCTTTTCTATCGACACCTGGACGGTGGTTGATGATAACATCCTGTTTATCGGCGGCTTCGATGGTAGCAACGGGCTGGTCTATCATACTAACAACGCCGGAGCATGGTACTCCAAGGCTATCGCAGCGGGCAGCCAGTCGCTGAATTCCATCTCCCTGTCACCGAATTATAACCAGGACAAGACTATCTTGGTTGGCAATAGCAACGGGTGGATTTACTGGTCCCATGATGATGGTGATTCATTTGAACCATTACCGCCAGATGCCACCACACCGCCTCTGACCGGCAATCTATCCATCGCCTTTGACCCGAAATTCGCCAGCAATAACACCGTTTACGCCGCTAGCGATAGTCAGGGCGGGGGCATCTACCGCTACATCATTGGAACCAGTTCTGACTGGGAAAGTATAGATGGCACTCTTCCCAGCAATGCCACTATCGGCGAACTGAAAACAGTGGACGGTGGGGCCTTATACGCCACCAACTTCAAGGCTGATGGTGGAATGGAACGCTGCCTTAATCCTACCTATCCCCTGGGCCCCACCTTTGAAACCGTAACCAATAAACTCAGCGACGGCGCCACGTTAACTGGTTTGTGGATCAGGGATGACCGACTGTGGTCAATTGACACCACCAATAACCGGGTGATGGTTTATATTGATAGTCTCGCCCGTCAGGTTAGCCTCAGTTCACCAGAAGAAAAAACACCGAGCATCGGTAACATCGTAGATTACACCGTCCGTAATATCGGCCTGGACTGGGAAGTGTTGAAAGGTGCCGACCGCTACCGCTGGCAGCTTGACCACGAAACCGACTTCCTCAACCTGCCCACTGGATTTGAAGGTGAGCCCAGGGCTACCTCAGCTAAAGTGCCTGCCCTCGAACCGGCTACCACTTATTACTGGCGGGTGAGAGCTATTTCACCGGTGCTGAGCCCGTGGTCACCCACCTGGTCATTCACCACCCCTCTTGGCTCGGAGACCATAGCTCCCAAGCTAATCAGCCCTGAAGCGGGCGCTATTTCCGCCATCTCCAAGCCACTATTCCAGTGGAGCGCCATCGACTGGGGACACCACTACGAGTTTCTGTTATCCACCGACCCGTCCTTCACTAATCCAACCATCGTCAAGATGGGTGAATATGCACTACCCTCAACTGCCTGGCAGAGTGATATCGACCTGAAACCTGACACGGCTTACTTTTGGAAGGTCAGAGCCACCGGGTCCAGCTCCTACAGTGCCTGGAGCGCTGTCGGTGCCTTTACCACTGAATCCGTATCACCACCGTTATCTAAAACCCCATCCGCCCCATCAACCGCCTCACCAACAATCGACAAAATATCTCCTGTACCAATACAGTCGTCAGCGCCACTGGCAGTACCATCATTGCCACCATCACCACCTCCGCCATCCCCTCAGCCCACTTTTCCCCACTGGGCAGACTGGTTAATCTATCTGGGTAGCGCCCTGCTGCTGACCATGGTGGCTATGCTCATCACCCTCATCATCCTGGCCTCAAAGATAGGCAAACTATAGCCCAAAATAAAATCCCCCTCGCCGGGAGGGGGATGGGGTTACTTCCAGGCAGACTTAATAGTCAAGTAAAAAGATATTGGTGCCTTCAGGCAGGTTGGTCCGGGTAAAGGTCAGTTTCGGTTGGGCATCAACCTGTTGAGCCCCCATCTCCCTGAGAAACCTTTCCCTTGGCTCCAGTTCCCACTTCAGTTCTGGCGTCTTGTAGTGCATCGGCACCACTACCCTGGGCTCAAGCTGACGCACGACCTCAGCTGCTGTAGCGGCATTAACGGTGGACACCCCACCCACCGGAAGCAACAACACATCTACTTTACCCAATTCCTCCACCTGGTCATCAGTAAGGACATGGCCCAGGTCACCCAGATGACATATGGTTACCTCATCTACCTCCATCACATATATGGTGTTTTTCCCCCTCTTGGCTCCTCTCACACTGTCATGAAAGGTGGCTATCCCGATAATCAGGATACCCTTAATCTCATATTCGCCGGGACCAACAACCGCCCTTGGATCGCCATCCACACCATGAACATAAGAATGACCCTCATGCTGGTGACTGACGGTAACAATATCCGCTTTGGGCTTGGCTAATGAATAACCCAAGCTGGGAGAATAAGGGTCCGTAATAACCGTAGCCTGACGTCCCTTAATCCTGAAACATGAATGGCCTAACCAGGTAATTTCCACTTCACCAACGCCTTAAACCTCTCTAAAATATAGCATGATGGGCCTCTTTCCGTCAATCCCAAGTGACTTAAGTCTCTTGACAAACAAGGGCTTAAAGTGCTATTTTTATAATTAGCAGTCCTGGCTTGAGAGTGCTAATTCAGCCGACAACAGGCACACCAGGTGCTAAATTTATATAATTATTTAAGATGTAACCACTATGTTATCTCAGCGAACAGAGACCATACTGAAGTCCATTGTGAGGCAGTATATCGCCATGGCTATGCCAGTACCGTCACAAAATATACTGGATGACGCCGGGCTTGGAGTAAGTTCAGCTACTATTCGAAACGAGATGGTACTCCTGGAGCAGGAAGGGTATATCACCCGTCCCCACTCTTCCGCCGGCAGCATACCCTCGGACAAAGGCTATCGCTACTACGTAGAATCGCTGAGCAATATTGGGCTCCCCCCGGGTGAGCAGCGCCTTATAAATCACCTCTTTCACCAGGTAGAAAAGCAAATGGACGAATGGTTACGGTTGACGGTGTCACTGATGTCACAGCTGGTTCACAACCTGGCGATAGTCACCATGCCCAGAACGGCTAACTGCCGTTTCAAATACCTGGAACTGGTAGCCATGCAAGATTCACTGGCACTCCTCGTCCTTATTTTACAGGGAGCCAGGCTACGGCAGCAGTTAATAACCTTTGACCAGGCCATGTCCCAGGAAAAGCTAAGCGCTATCGCCAATAAACTAAATGCGGAATTTTCTGGCTTGACCCGGTCGCAGGTATCAACCAAAGAATTGGAGCTTTCACCAGCGGAACAAAAAGTAACCGAGTCACTCCTCAAAACAATGCAGGATGAAGATGAACAGAATAATGGGGAAACCTACCTGGACGGCTTGCATTTCATGCTCAACCAGCCCGAGTTCTCCCAGAACAGCCATTTGCTGGGGCTGATGGAGCTGGTTGAACAGCGCCAGCTGGTCAGGACCATCCTGCCACAAGAGACGCCGGGGCAACGGGTACAGGTGGTTATAGGTAAGGAGAATAAAGCGGAGACCATCCAGGACTACAGCGTGGTCATCAGCCACTATGGCCCCCCGGACGAAGCTATTGGTACCGTAGGCGTAATCGGGCCAATGCGCATGCCTTACGCCCGCACCATCTCCACAGTTGATTACCTGTCCTCGGTATTGAGCGAGCTGGTAAGCGAACTATACGGAAGAGGCCCCCAGCCACCTAACCCAAAATAAGGATTCACCGATGAGACAACACCATTCCAAAAAAGATACGGGCCATGAAGTAGATGACCCCACAACCGAGGTAGAAGACGTAGAAGCATTAACTCAAGCTCTAGTTGAAGAGAAAGCCAGGGCTGAAACTAATATGGCTGGCTGGCAGAGGTCTCAAGCGGACTTCGCCAACTACAAGCGACGCGTGGAGCAGGAAATGCAGGAGATTGGCAAGCTATCCAACGCCAATTTAGCGCTCAACCTGCTAACCGTCCTGGACGATTTAGAAAGAGCCCTGAGCTCAGTCCCTGATGACCTGGCTGACGTCAGCTGGGTGAATGGCATAGTGCTCATTGACCGCAAGTTCAGAGGGGCTCTGGAAGCCATAGGGCTTTCAACTATTGAGGCGTTAGGAGAGCCGTTCGACCCCAACGTCCATGAAGCCGTGATGCAGGCTAAAGGCGAGGAGGGGATAGTCGTCAAGGAGCTGGAAAAAGGCTATAGATTTCAGGACAGGATTATTCGCCCCACCAAAGTGGTCGTGGGCAGTGGAGAAGAATAAGGAGGGAATAAACTATGGGAAAAGTCATTGGCATTGATTTAGGCACCACCTTTTCTTGTGTGGCCGTTATGGAAGCTGGAGAACCAAAGGTCATCCCCAATGCTGAGGGTGGTCGTACCACACCTTCGATAGTATCCTTGAGCAAAACCGGCGAGCGCCTGGTGGGACAGGTAGCCAGGCGGCAGGCTATTACCAACCCGGACAACACCATCTTCAGCATCAAGCGCTTAATGGGACGCCGCTTCGATGAGCCCAGCGTGGAATACGATAAAAAGCTCCTGCCCTATAAGCTAACCAAGGCATCCAATGGCGATGCTAACGTGGTCATGGGAGGTAAGGATTATAGTCCCCCCGAAATCTCAGCCATGATATTACAGAAACTCAAGACAGATGCTGAGGCTTACCTCGGTGAGACGGTCACTGAAGCCGTTATAACCGTGCCGGCTTACTTCAACGACAGCCAGCGGCAGGCAACCAAGGACGCCGGCAAGATAGCCGGTTTAGAGGTACTGAGAATCATCAATGAGCCCACGGCCGCCTCACTAGCCTATGGTCTGGATAAGAAACATGATGAGACTATCGCCGTCTATGACCTCGGTGGCGGCACCTTCGATGTCTCCGTTCTGGAACTGGGTGAGGGCACCTTTCAGGTTAAATCAACCAACGGTGATACCCACCTCGGCGGTGATGACTTTGACCAGCGAATCATTGACTGGCTCTGCGATGAGTTTAAACGAGAACAGGGAATAGACCTGAGGCAGGACCGTATGGCTCTTCAGCGCCTGAAGGAAGCCGCGGAAAGAGCCAAGTGCGAGCTGTCCACCACCCAGCAGACCGAGGTCAACCTCCCGTTTATCACCGCCGATGCCAGCGGGCCCAAGCATCTCAATATCACCTTCACGCGGGCTAAACTGGAGCAACTGGTGATGGACCTGGTGGACAAAACTATGGAGCCGTGCAAACAGGCTTTAACTGATGCCGGCAAGACGGCCGCCCAGATTGATGAAGTAATTCTGGTGGGTGGACAGACCAGAATGCCACTCGTCCAGGAGAAAGTGAAGCAATTCTTCGGCAAAGAACCACACAAAGGGGTAAACCCTGATGAGGTGGTCGCCGTCGGCGCCGCTATTCAGGCTGGAGTACTCAAGGGAGAGGTCAAAGACGTCCTGTTGCTTGACGTTACCCCCCTCACGCTCGGTATTGAGACATTGGGCGCAGTGGCAACACCTCTTATCCCGCGTAATACCACCATCCCCACCTCCAAGAGCCAAATTTTCAGCACGGCGGCGGACAACCAGTCCAGCGTGGAAATCCACGTCCTGCAGGGAGAAAGACCCATGGCTGCCAATAACCGGACACTGGGGCGGTTCATGCTTGACGGCATCCTGCCAGCGCCGCGGGGTTTGCCCCAGGTAGAGGTCACCTTTGACATTGATGCCAACGGTATCCTCAGCGTCAAGGCTCACGACAAGGGTACGGGCAGAGAGCAGAAGATTACCATCACCGCTTCCAGTGGCCTGAGTAAGGAAGAAGTAGATAAAATGCAGCGGGAAGCCGAGATGCATGCCACCGAAGACACCAAACGCCGCGAGGAGGTGGAAGCCCGCAATATGGCGGACACCATGGCTTATACCGCAGAAAAAACGCTGCGCGAGCAGAAAGATAAAATCCCCTCAGACCTTAACCAGGAGATAGAGGGTAAGATAGCCGCCGTACGCTCCGCATTACAGGGAACGGATACTGAGGCTATCAACAGAACAAGCCAGGAACTCAACGAGGCTATGCAGAAGGTGGGAGCGGCTGTTTACGGCCAGCAGGAAGCCCCACCACCAGGTGATGAAGGTGAAGCGCCGCCACCCCCTGATGGGGAAGGAACGGTGGAAGGAGAGTTCCGCGAGGTATAGACGTAAAATTAAAGTAAATAACCTCGCGAGAGCTTGAAATATTGTGATAGAATGTTATAAGAGGGGCAAAAGCCCCTCTTATAATCATAAAGGACAAGAGCTCCCATGCCAGTGAAAAGGGATTATTATGAAATCCTGGACATAGACAAAAATGCCACCAGCGAAGTAATTAGGAAAGCGTTTCGTAAGCTGGCCTTCCAGTATCATCCTGACCGCAACCATGAGGACGGGGCGGCGGATAAGTTCAAGGAGCTAAACGAAGCTTACGAAGTTCTCTCTGACCAGGATAAGCGCGACGCCTATGACCGCTTCGGACACACCGGCTCCGGTGACTTCTTCAATAAGGGCTTTGACGGTTTCGATTTCGGTGGATTTGGTGACATCTTTGATGCCTTCTTCGGCGGAGGCACCACCACTACCCGCCAGTCGCCACAGCGTGGAGCCGATTTACTTTACCGCCTTACCATATCCCTGGAAGAAGCCGCCTTCGGCAGCGAAAAGGAAATAGACTTAACACGCCTGGAACATTGTTCCGTTTGCCAGGGCATGGGTTCCAAGCCAGGTACACAGCCGACCAAATGTCCGGAGTGTGATGGTGCCGGACAGGTGCGCCGGGTTCAATCCAGTATCTTCGGCCGCTTTGTCACCAACGCCACCTGCAACCGATGTCGCGGTGAGGGTAAGGTTATCACCGAGCCCTGCCCCCAGTGTCGCGGCACGGGCCATGAAAAGACTCAGCGCACCATTCGGGTTAAAATACCAGCCGGAGTTGATGATAATTCCCAGATACGCATCAATGGACAGGGAAACGCCGGCTCAAGAGGTGGCTCCTCCGGTGACCTCTATATCAATATAACCGTCACGCCCCATGAGATTTTCACCCGGGAGGGTGACGATATCATCTACGAGCTACCCATTAACTTTGTCCAAGCTGCCCTGGGGACCGAGGTTGAAGTGCCCACCCTCGACGGCAAACACAAATTGAAAATCCCAGCCGGGAGCCAAACGGGCAAGGTATTCCAGGTCAAGCATCAGGGCATCCCGCATCTGCACCGGGGCAGCCGGGGTGATGAACTAGTTAGCCTGTTCGTGGTTACCCCGGAGAAACTGAACGAAAAGCAATGCCAATTGCTCCAGGATTTGGGTAAAACTCTGGACGAGCGTAATATGCCCAAGGCAGATAAGTGGAAGGGATGCTTAGACAGGATTAAAGCTACTTTCGGTGCCTGAACCGGGAAAACAGCCGCCACTTCCGCCCCGCCAGCTCATGCCTTCCCTGAGCCCCCATTAACTCAGCCGCCACCTCGCTGGGACTAACAGCATCATATAGCACCTGATACATCTTTTCGGTAATCGGCATCCCCAGGCCAAGTCGCCGGGCTATATACCAGACGGCTTTGGTTGTCGCCACTCCCTCGGCTACACCATCCATCGATTCCGTTATCTCCATCAATGGACGCCCTTTAGCCAGTTCAACCCCAACATAGTGATTCCGGCTTAACACGCTGGCGCAAGTAGCCATCAGGTCGCCCAGACCAGCCAATCCAGAAAAGGTAAGAGGGCTTGCCCCAAGAGCTACGCCTAAAGCCGTTATCTCCGTCAGGCCCCGGGTAATAAAAGCCGACTTGGCATTGTCACCGTAACCCAGGCCGTCCATAATGCCGGCTCCCAGCGCGATAATGTTCTTCAGTGCCCCACCCAGCTCAACACCGATAACATCAGTATTGGTATAAACGCAGAAATTGGGTGTGGTAAGTAGCTCATGAGCCTTTCTAATCACCGAGGCATCTGCCGCTGCCACCACGGAAGCCGCCGGCAATTCCAGGACAACCTCCCGGGCAAGGTTAGGGCCAGAAAGCACACAGATATTGGAATGAAAGCGAGGGTCGATTTCCTCCGCTATTACCTCAGACATACGCTTGCCGGTCTCAATCTCGATACCCTTAGCCGCGCTTACTATCAGCATGGACTTCTTCAGATAATCGGCAACCTGCCTTATGTTATGTCGCATGGTCTGCGCCGGCACCGCCATAATAACGGCATCTGTATCGTCTATAGCCTCGTCCAATGACTCTGTGATGGAGAGCTGAGCGGGCAAGGTGATATCAGCCAGCACGGCTGAACCAGGTCCGCCATTAGCCATCTTAGTGCCTTCCTCTTCAGAGCGGACCCACAAACTGACCTGCACCCCTTTGCGAGCCAGTATCACGCCTATCGTCGTTCCCCAGCTGGTTGCGCCAATGATTGTCGCTTTAGACATCACCTATCCCCGTTT
>JAHJRU010000185.1 GCA_018830745.1 Chloroflexota bacterium | reverse complement strand
CGTCGGGACAATATTGCCTACACTGTCAACTATCTTGACCACGTTACCATCTACAGGACGCCCCACCGTTCTCAGTCTTACTTCCGGAGGGTCGCCGAAGGTAGTGGTACATATGGGCCCGGTATCTCCCGAGCCGAATATTATGACCATCGGACAGCCCAATCTTTCCTCCGCTCTGGCTCCCAGTTCCGGAGTCAATAACTGCGTCCCGGTGAAAATCATACGCAGCGAACTGAAATCATATTTGTCCAGGTCGGGATAATCCACCAGTCTCACCAGTTCCGCCGGCACGGCCGCCAGCACGCTCACCTTCTCCCGCTCCAGTAACTCGCATACAAGCTGGGGCTTAAACTGCTCGATGTTAATCATCTTGCACCCGACCCAGGGCACGGAAACATTACAGAGAAGCTCCGACCCGCCGGCAGCCAAGTTCCAGCCCGCTGCCAGTATGTCATCGTGCCTGAGGCCCAGCCGCTGCACCAGGACCTTCCCCGTCAGTATTCTGGGGGCTACCGGGCGCTCGATGCACTTGGGTGTGCCCGTGGTGCCACTGGTATTGAATATGCGGGTAACCTCAAACGGCTTGAATCTAACCTGCGGTAATTTAACGCCGTCTGCTGCTTCCAGACTCATCATCTCCTTTAAGGATAGAGCCCCCTCGGGGACTTCATCCCCGATAACGATGATATGTTCCATCCATGGCTGTCTGGCTTGCAATTCCTTCGCCATGGCGAAATAGTCAAAGTTCCGGAAGTTATACGGGATGACTATTCCCTTCGC
This sequence comes from Chloroflexota bacterium, assembly GCA_018830745.1. GTDB lineage: Bacteria > Chloroflexota > Dehalococcoidia > Dehalococcoidales > JAHJRU01 > JAHJRU01. Next base: position 2,155 of record JAHJRU010000185.1, on the reverse strand, counting down.
CCCGGTCTGGCGCAGAATAGGCTCCATCTCTGCCTGTCGGAAGGTCGGCTGGGAAGTAGCCATAACTACCCCGGCTTTTTCACAGGCGAAGAACAGCAGAAAATATTCGACGCAATTATATAGCTGCGTCGCCAGGACCTCGTCCTTCTTGAAGCCCAGTTCCAGCAGACCCCGGGCGATGCGGTCAATTCTCTGGCTCGCTTCGCGCCAGGTCAGCCGCATTCCGGCGTCCACCACGGCTTCCTCGTCAGGGTAATGGAGGACACACCTATCTATAAGGTCGTTTATCAGCAAATCAGGATCCCATAACCCCTGGCTAACATAGCTGTTAATCAACTCTTCGGTATATCTTGTGCCTATCACGCCAGTGCAGCCCTTTCTTCCAGAATTAACATTTGCCTGATACCTCAATTATTCTATATTAAACCCCTGTGCCGAGCAAGCCGGGACTCACCGGACCGCCAAAACCAAAACTTGATTCCTGCGATAAATATGGTTAGAATTGATACTGGCTATTTACCAGAAGTATGACAGTGAGGCGCTGCTGGTAAAAGTGGCAGCCTTAATTATTTCGGCAGACCGCATATTACGGGAGGTAAAGCCAAGTGCCATATGGCGACGATAAACATAAACTGATTTATGAGGAACTGGTTAATATTCTCGGTCCGGAGCATGTCACCGACGACCCGGCGGTAATGGAATCCTACAACCGGGAATCGCAGACGCCGACCTTCATGCTCAAAGGCACCCCCGAATTCATTGTGCTGCCGGGAAGCACGGAAGATGTCCAGCAAATAGTCAAACTGGCTAATCGCTACCAGTTCCCTTATGTCACCTTTGGTACAGGACTGCTGCTGGCAGCCTACTCCGCAGCTAAGCCTTACTGGTGCATGATTGACCCCAAGCGGATGAACCGCATAGAGATAGACGAAAAGAACATGTATGCCATCATCGAGCCCTATGTCACTCACGCCCAGGTATCGGCCGAAGCGATGAAAAGAGGACTGGTAAACGGCATCCCCGAAGCCGGCGCTCAAACCTCCAGCCTGGCAAATCATCTCTTCCTCGGGGTGCACAGCACATCCTATCGTACCGGATTCGGTGCCCGAAACTTACTGGGCGTGGAGTGGGTCCTGCCCACCGGAGAGATTATCCGAACAGGCTCACTGACTGCTCCTGAGGCAGGCTACTTCTGGGGAGAGGGTCCGGGGGCGGATTTGAGGGGGTTGTTAAGAGGCATGGTGGGTAACAGAGGCACCCTGGGCATCGTCACCAAAGCCGCCATCAAGCTATATCCCTGGCCAGGTCCCGACGTGCTCCCTACCAAGGGAATAACGCCGCGCAAAACGAGTGAACTGCCCGAGGACAGGTTCAAATGGTACCTCTTTACCTATCCCACTCTCAAAGAGGTGATTGAAGTCATCCGCGAGCTAAGTAAATGTGAGATTGGCGGCATGGTGCATTCCTGGCCGCCGACATACTACAACTGGTGGTGGGCTAAGTCCTTCGAGGAATACTGGAGCACCTGGGTATCAGAATACTGGCAGAAAAACGTGCGGAACTGCGTGGCTGTCTCTCTCTGGGGATTTGCCTCCGAGAAGCAGTTGGAGTACGAGGAAAAGGTGCTCATGCAGATTATCGAGGAGACCGGCGGCAAGATGCTGCCGCAGGAAATATATGATAAATGGGTGCCCTATACGGCCAATAACTGGTTCCGGGATTCCAATGGCTGCCGCATGGCGCGGACGGCCGGTGGTTTTTATACCGCCGACATAACGCTGGATGCCCTTGATGACTGCGAGCGGGCAGTTGAGCTGGGCTGGTCAATTCTGGACAAGTATACTCCTCCCCTGCTGGATAGCGATCACCCGGCCTGGGTAGCTCCCTACGACCTGGGACACTTCGCCATAGCCGAAATGGACATCCCGCGACAAAAGGTAGATGAAACCGATGTAGTTGCGGTATCAGGTATACTGAAGGACGTCATGGCTACCAGCGAGGAATATCGGCTGCCCGGCTACTTCATCGCCTTTGCCCCGTATAACCGCACCGGGCCACTCTTTGCCGATATACATCTGATTGCTGCCAAGCTTAAGAGAGCCCTTGACCCCCATAACGTCGCCAACCCTACCCGGTTTATCAATATGGATAAAAT
>JAHJRU010000184.1 GCA_018830745.1 Chloroflexota bacterium | reverse complement strand
GGCTATGTGCAAGCTGTTTGCCGCCGATATGGTTCGGAAGGTTTCTGACCAGGCAATCGAGGTGCATGGTGGTCTGGGCTATTTTCAGGGCTTGCCGGTGGAGCGGATATACCGTGACTGCCGTGCGCTATTTTTTGAAGAAGGCACGCCAACCATCCAGAGAGCAATTATCTCGGGTAAATTACTCCGGTGAATAAGGGGCAAAATACCTTAGTCTGGCTAAGATACCGTGCCAAATTTTCAGAGGGTTTGTCCCTTAGTATGCTTTGAAGGAGGCAAAAATGAAGCTAACGCTGAGTGTTATTAAGGCTGATATCGGTGGTTTCGTGGGACATTCTGATTCTCATCCTGAAATTTTGGGCCGAGCCAATGAGTGTCTGGATAAAGTTATGGAGAGCGGCCTGCTGATAGATTATTACGTGACCAAGTGTGGGGACGACCTGCAGCTTATCATGACTCATCAGCAAGGTGAGGGCAGCGAGTACATTCACAAGTTTGCCTGGGACATATTTGTCGACTGCACGGCGTTAGCCAAGGAGCTTAAGCTGCATGGAGCTGGCCAGGACCTGCTGACCGATGCGTTTTCCGGCAATGTTAAGGGATTGGGTCCCGGCGTGGCCGAGATGGAGATCGAAGAGCGAGAGGCGGAGACAGTAATTATCTTCATGGCTGATAAGACTTCGTCCGGGGCATGGAATATGCCGCTATACAAGATGTTTGCCGACCCCTTCAATACCATCGGGCTGGTTATTGCCCCTAGTTTGCATTGCGGTTTCGCCTTCGATGTGCATGATGTCAAGGAACATAAGAGGATAACCTTCAATACCCCGGAGGAGATTTATGATTTGCTGGTCTTCATCGGGGCGCCGTCCCGTTATATCGTCAATGCCGTCTATCACCGGGACACCGGAGAGATAGCGGCGGTGTCGTCCACACAGCGCCTGTCCATGATTGCCGGGCGTTACGTTGGTAAGGATGACCCGGTTTGTATTGTGCGTGCGCAGGGAAACTTCCCGGCAGTGGGTGAAATACTGGAACCGTTTGCCTCTCCTGTCCTGGTGGAGGGGTGGATGCGCGGGTCACATAATGGACCACTGATGCCGGTGTCCGTTGAGGATAGTACGCCGGCTCGCTTCGATGGACCGCCGAGAGTCATAGGCCTTGGTTTTCAGCTTGCTAATGGGCGGCTGGTGGGTCCTCGTGATATGCTGGCAGACATATCCTTTAATCTGGCCCGCCAGCAGGCAAATGAGATGGCCGATATGATGCGCCGGCACGGTCCGTTTGAGCCACACCGCTTGCCTCTGGAAGAGATGGAATATACTACCATGCCGGACGTAATGGAGAAGTTGCGCCACCGCTTTACCGACATCCCCGCGGATTAAAAGTGTATGCCTAAATTGCTTCTGGGGACAAATAATGGGGCAAAAGTACGTGAGTATCAAAGCCTTCTTCCGAATATCCCCTATGATTTAGTTACCATGGCTGAGGCGGGAATTACTACTGAGGTTGAGGAGGTGGGCGGAAGTCTGGAGGAGAATGCCCGTTTAAAGGCCACCGAGCTGGCGAAGGAAAGCCAGTTGCTCACCCTGGCTGATGATTCCGGTCTGGAGGTAGATGCCCTCGGGGGTGAGCCCGGTCCGCTTTCCGCCCGTTATGCCGGGGAAGGCGCTTCGGATAAAGATAGAATAGGTTATCTGTTATCCAGAATGGAGGGCATACCCTGGGATAAGCGAACGGCTCGTTTCCGCTGTGTCATTGCCATAGCGTCTCCCGAAGGCGAGATAGAGCTTTGTTCCGGTGAATGTCCGGGGATTATCGCCTTTGAACCCCGGGGCAGCCGCGGTTTTGGCTATGACCCCGCCTTCTACCTGCCAGAACTGAATATGACCATGGCGGAGTTGCCTCTGGAGGAGAAGAACAAGGTGAGTCACCGGGGACAGGCGGCTCGGAAGGCGAGTGCCGTTCTGTTAAGGCGAGCTGGCACCTCCAATAGCTGACAGATATAGTCCTTGTGAATTACCGCTGGAAACGGGTAAAATGTAATTAGTATAGCTGGGGAATATCTTTTATGACCGGACTTTCCGATTCTTTTCAAAGACCGATAAACTATCTGCGTATCTCGGTGACTGACCGCTGTAACCTTCGCTGCGTCTACTGCATGCCGCAGGATGGCGTAAAGCTGATGTCCCACGCTGATATTCTTACTTATGAGGAAATCCGTACCGTTGCCCAGGCGGCGGCGGAACTGGGGATGAATAAGGTAAGGATAACCGGCGGTGAGCCGCTGGTCAGGCTGGGGTTACCGGGTCTGGTAGCCATGCTGGCTCAGATAGAGAACATTGATGACCTTTCGCTGACCACCAACGGCACCTTGCTCGGCCGCTATGCCGGGGAGCTGAAATCGGCTGGCCTGCGTCGGGTCAACGTTAGTCTGGACACTATTAAGCCGGAGCGCTTTAGCGCTATTACTGGCGGAGACGGCAACCTGGATGATGTCCTGGAGGGTATCGAGGTTGCCCGGTCGGTGGGGCTTAATCCGGTCAAGCTCAATAATGTAGTTATATCCGGCGTTAACGATGACGAATTGCTTGATTTTGCCCGCAAGACCACCACCGATGGCTGGCATGTGCGCTTCATTGAGCTCATGCCGGTAGTAGGGGAGAAGGAAGTGAATCCCTCTCAATTTATATCCGTCGGCGAGATGAGACAGCGACTTGAAATACTGGGTGAATTGGAGCCTTGTCAGCCCAGTGTAGGGAACGGCCCTGCCAGGTATTTTCAGTTGCCTGGGGCGAAGGGTACCATTGGCTTCATTACCCCCGTTAGCGAGCATTTTTGCGTTGAATGTAATAGATTGCGGCTGACGGCTGATGGTAAGCTCCGCTCGTGTTTGCTATCTGAGAATGAAGTCGACCTGAGGCAGCCCCTGCGCGGCGGTGTGTCTTCAGCGGGGTTGAAAGAGCTTATCGAGGAGGCAGTGGCTCTCAAACCGAGACGCCATCACCTGGCGGAGGGCTGCATACCTAAAGACCGTCCGTTTTCTCAGGTTGGGGGTTAATTTTGGAAGAATTGACGCATCTGGATAAGGCGGGCCGACCGCGAATGGTTGATGTTACCGCCAAGCCGGATACCAGCCGCGAGGCGGTAGCCAAATGTCTGGTAAGGATGCAGGCCTCGACCCTGGCTCTTATACAGAGCCGTGGGGTCCCCAAGGGAGACGTGTTTGAGGTGGCTCAGTTGGCGGGGATAATGGCAGCCAAGCAGACATCACAACTCATACCCCTGTGCCATCCGATACTTATCGGGGAAGTAAAGATTGAATTCGGTCTGAATGAACCGGAGAGCACGGTAGAGATTACGGCTGCGGTGAAAAGTTCCGGTAAGACCGGGGTGGAAATGGAGGCGCTTACGGCGGTTACCATAGCCGCCCTGACCATATATGACATGTGCAAAGCCGTAGACCGGGGCATCCAGATTGACCGGGTGAGGCTGGTAAGAAAGAGCGGCGGTAAAAGCGGAACAATAACTCTTGAGTAGTCCTTAATATTGGTGTATACTACTGCACTACCAGTTACTTTATCCTTTGGGGGTGTATTATGAAGTTATCGTGTCTTCAGGAGAACCTGAATCGCGGACTCAGCGTGGTGGGGAGGGCGGTAGCCACCAGAACTACCCTGCCGATAACCAACAACGTGCTGATAGAAACGGATAAATCCCGCCTCAAGCTGGTGGCAACCAACCTTGAGATGGCGATTAGCTGTTGGATTGGAGCCAAGGTGGAGGAAGAGGGTGCGATAACTGTTCCAGCCCGATTGCTCATTGAATTTGTTAATTCTTTGCCGGCCGATAAGATAGATATTGCCCTTGCCTCCGGGACAAAAGTACTGGGTTTGCAATGTGCCCGGTTTGAGGCGAGAATCAGCGGGGTTGACGCTAAGGATTTCCCGCCTATTCCCAAGCTTGACGAGGGTATAACGGCCAAAGTTGAGGTGGAGGCACTCCGGCAGGGAATTAGCCATGTTGTCTTTGCCGCAGCCACAGAGGAATCCCGTCCGGTGTTGACGGGGATTGATGCGCGTTTTAGTGGTGATACGCTGACACTGGCGGCGGCGGATGGCTTTAGGCTGGCAGTTTACACACTGCCACTGGCGGCACCGGTTAGCCAGGAAACGGAGGTCATAATTCCAGCCCGGAGCCTGGCTGAGCTTAATCGCCTTATGGGTGACCAGGAAGCAACGGTTGACATAACTATTAATCCCAACAAGAGCCAGGCTCTATTTCGAATGAAAGATATCGAACTGGTTTCCCAGCTGGTTCAGGGCACCTTCCCTCAATATGAGCAGCTTATTCCCCAGAGCTCCAGCACCAGGGCGGTGGTTGATGTGGCCGAGTTCTTTAGGGCGAGTAAGACTGCCTCTATCTTTGCCCGTGATGGCAGTGGCATTGTTCGTCTGGTGGTAACACCCGGTGGGGAACTGACACCCGGTAAGCTGACCGTTTCTGCCCGCTCTGAGGAAGTTGGTGACGATGTAGGGGAGATAGATGCTATGGTGGACGGTGAAGAAGCGAAGATAGCCTTCAACGGCAAATACCTGGCTGATGTCCTCGGTGTGCTCAGGGAGCCGCAGGTGTCACTGGAAACCACCAATCCGTCAAGCCCCGGTGTTATACGCCCGGTGGGGGTGGATAACTATGTCCACGTGGTTATGCCGATGTTTGTGCAGTGGTAATAAATTTGAGTTCAGAATAACTTGATTTGAAGCCTTACCTACGAACGTATCCTCGGGCATTCGCTTGCTATGGTCAATCAAATCATCCAGGGTGATTTCGGGGTGGAAAGCCTCAAACTTTTTCATGTCTTCGTAGAAAGCGGTTTCAAGTTGAGTAGTCATGATTGATGTGAGCTCTGTATCTAAACTACAGTTTGCACTCATCAAAGAACCTAAGGAGAGACTGTAAGAGTTCGTTCGCCAGCACATTGAGCTAAGACCGGGCTTTGTAGGGTTTGTCAGATATTGTCAGGAGAGCGCTATCCCTTTTGCTATCGTTAGTAGCGGGCTTGGTTTTTACATTGAACCTGTATTTTTAGAGATTGGTATGCCGGATTTACTCGACATACACTCCATCGAAGGCAGTGCTTTCTCTGATTTTTGCGATTTACAGCGCCAATTTCGCCTTCTTTGATACTTCAGTGCTTTCGTTCAAGTTGTACCGGCACTTCCGGGTAGTAGACCACTACACTCTTAGTATGGGCTTATGTTGTGATGCGTTCTCCAATGGCAGCTGCCCTTTTATATTCTATTAGTAACGTCTTAATAAGCTCTCTAACGGAGGTTATTGTATTTATCCTGTAGGCATTAGCCCCGGCAAAGGCGAATCCTTTTTCAAG
>JAHJRU010000183.1 GCA_018830745.1 Chloroflexota bacterium | reverse complement strand
GTCATAGTCCGCTGGAGAGCTATCCATAGTCGGCTGCCGCCATATCGGCAGCGGGGTATAGTCTTGCCAGTATATCTGCTCCGCTCCTTTGGCTTTCATTTCCTTCTGGTAGCGAAGTAAAGATTCCCCGTAGAGCCGGTGCCTTATACCGCCGTACGGCTTATCCCAGGCCGGCGCATACAGCTGGTTGGTTGGTATGGGAGACACCTTAACGCCAATTGTTTCAAAGAACTCTATCCCCCCCTCGTAGCCACCCTGTCTCGCCCATCGGTCGAAGATATCTCGCACCGTCGGCTTGGTGTTCAGGTCAAGCGCATAGGAATCCTTGAGCTTTAACTCCTCATTAACCACGGACAGATAGCCCTTCTCGCCGTAGAGAATGCCCGCCTTCTCACAAAGGTCGAGATAGATGTCTATTTCCCCCCTTGACTGATAGAGAGGTGGTATCGGTGGCACTCTCAGGCTCTTAGCGTCTGTGTATTGATCGCCTACGGACATAACCCCTTCGTACTTCTCGATGGTAGCGGCAGGCAGGACGACGTCAGCAAAGTAGTCTGCCGTCTCGCTCATAAATGGATCAATAACGGCGACAAACTTCAGTTTCTTGTATGCCTCCATAAACGTATCCTGTCCCAGGAAGGAGAGCAAAGGGTTGGCCATATGAACTATCATTACTTCCGGGATATAGCCCACCCCGTATTTTTCTGGTTCAATCATCGCCTTGGCATACACGCCAGGATTCGCTGAGTTGATGGGGTAGAACTTGCTGTTCTTGAGATAGATGTTGTCAGGCTTATCCTTGATCTTTATTGTGTCCAGACTCTCCCAGTTTGCATGTAGCTTCCGACCAAAGTCGATTCTTGGTCCTCCAACTGTCTCAATTGCTCCCAGTAACATGACCACGAGCCCCATGGCGCGAAAGGCCTGGAAGCCCAGCTCCTGCTGGGAGACATGGTAGGCCATGATACCCACCGGTCGAAAAGGCAGCACCACCCCGTCAATGACGATGGTGCTGCCGATGCGAGCGTTCTCTCCCAACTCCAGCCCCACCTTCCGTATGGCGCTGGCGGGCAGGTCACAGATGCTGGAAGCCCATTCCGGAGTATATTTGACATTATCCTCCTTGAAGAGCTGGAAAGCAGTCTTGACGGCATTCCCATTGACGGAAAAGCTCCCCTCCAGTGCCGGCTTGATGCCGCTGGCATCATGGGGCTTAGCAGTATTGGAAGCCGTGTCCCAGATTAACTCCTTGTCGCCTTCCTTCAAGAAAGTGCCATCGTCCTGAATCAGGAAAGGTGAGTTAGTATGTTTCGCCAAATACTCTCTATCAAGATAGCCGTTCTCTATCAGCACGTTGGCCAGGGCCAGGAAAAAGGCCAGGTCACTGCCCGGGCGGTTGGGCAGCCACTCATCGGTATGTGGACCCATGGAGCGCCGCCAGGGGTCAAGGGTTACTACCTTCATGCCTCTCTCCCTTGCCGCGACAAACTCTCTGGGCCAGGTCAGCCAGCAGAGTTTGTTACCACCGGATGAGGTCAACCCCCAGCCATAAGAGAGAAGATAGTTGCAATGGCGGAAGTCAGGATGTATCCCGCCATGGAAGCCAAAGGTGTATTCCAAAGCCCGGTAGGCGGCATCGGAACAATAAGCGCCATGACCTACTTTCGTAGCTCCAGAAGCCTTCACAAAGGCATCATCGTAGAAATCCCCTGCCTTACTCCTGCCTTTCTGCCAGAGCAGAAGTCGCTTATCCTTCTTCCGCATCTCTTTAATCTGGTCGCTGACCAAAGTTAAAGCTTCATCCCAGGAGAGCTCGCGCCATTCTCCCGGCTGCCCCTTAGCGTTGGTTCTGAGCAACGGGGCCTTTACGCGATAGGGGTCATAGATGGACATCAGCTGGGCTTGCCCCTTGACACATAATGTTCCCAGGTTCCGGGGATGGTCCGGGTGCCCCTCCAGTTTAACGATTCTTCCGTCAACTACGCGGGCGAGCATACCACAGTCCTGCTTCCCTATCCAGCAGGTGGTGGGTACCCACTTCTCATCAGGCGGCATGGAATTATCAGCGCGGGTGAGGAATGGTTCTCCCTGCCAGCCGAAGAGAAATTTACTCATTGCCAGAGTGGCAGCAGTAGCTCCACCGGCTTTCACGAACTGACGTCTGGTTATTTTAGGTAGTTTCAACGTTATCGCCCTCCTCTCAATTTAATCTGAGTGGTGTGAATACGCGGATAAAGAGAGATACCTTAAGATTCTTGGGTTGAATTATCATAAATTGGGTCGGATATGCCTAGTCAGGAAATCCCCATATTTCACCAGATGCTGTCAGTGAAGTCCCTAAATTTTAGTGGAGGGTCTGTCAGGAAAAGGAGAAGGAGAAGGAGGGGAGGTGGCTGACTTTTAATGGTGGCTGTTATTGAGAGGTGTGATTGTCTTTACCAAGAAACCCATGGTGGAGGGCATACCGGACAAGCTCAACCCGGCTGTGCAGGTTCAATTTTCCCATAACCCTCGCTTTGTAGGTTTCCACTGTCTTCACGCTCAGGTAAAGGCGGTTAGCTATTTGCTGGTTGGTGTAGCCTTGCGCTACCAGCGTCAATACCTCAAGCTCCCGCTGGCTTAGCTGCTCCTGGTCATTATCCACAGTCTCTTCTTGGCTAACGCTGCCGGAAACCATTTCCTTTACCACTGACTTGGTCAATGAAGAGGGGATAAAAACTTCCCCGCCATAGACGGTCTTGATGGCACTTATTAGTTCGTTATCGGCAGCCTTTTTAAGAATGTAGCCGGAAGCGCCCGTCCTCAGCGCTTTCAGGAGGTAACTCTCGTTCTCATGCATGGTAAGGATAAGGATGGATACGGATGGTGTTTTTTCCTTAATGATCCGCATGGCATCGATGCCGCCGATATTAGGCATGGTGATATCCAATAGGAGCACATCCGGATTAAGGTCGGCAGTTTTGCTGATGGCCTCGGCGCCATCACTGGCCTCGCCCACGACCTCAATATCCATCTGGGCGTTAAGAAGCATTTTGAGACCAGAGCGGAGCACAACGTGGTCATCTGCGAGTACAACGCGTATCTTTTTCATCAGCTCCCGTTTCCCGATAAAGGCACTTCCACAAATACCGTGGTGCCCATACCCGGATTGGATTCAATGGTGATTCTCCCGCCAATGAGTTCGGCACGCTCATACATGCCGTAGAGACCGAGTTGATTCTGGACGCTGGTTAAGCCCAAATCCCGCTTGATGTCAAATCCCTTGCCATCATCTTCCACAATGGCCACGACGGATGAGTCTCTCACCTCTAGAAGGACGCTTACTTTCTTCGCCTCAGCATGCTTCGCCACATTGGTCAGTGCCTCCTGCACAATGCGGTAAATTGCAATTTCCATCTCCGGTGAAAGCAACCGCTGACCAAAGCCGATGGCCTGAAATTCCGTATTTACCCCGAATTTCCCTGCATATTCCGCGGCATATTGCTTCAGCACTGCGGTTAATCCTAAGTCATCCAGCGAACTGGGGCGGAGTTCCAGAGCCAGGTTATGTACCTCCTCCAGTGTTTGCGTTGTAAGCTGTCGCATATCAGTAATTCTCTGCTGAATCTCCTGCTGGCTGCCGGTCTCCAGCATCTTCAAGCCCACCATGAGCGAGGTGAGTGACTGTCCGGTCTGGTCATGGAGTTCCCTGGCAATGCGCTTGCGTTCTGCCTCCTGCGCCGAAATAATTTCCTCAAGCACGTAACCGCGTATCTTTTCCTTGCGCTCCAGCTCTTTCCAGAGATTGGCGTTCTCAATGGCTACCCCCATCTGGTACCCAATGGAGCCGAGGAGATTAATATTTTCCGGGGTCAGCCGGCTCGGCTCCGAACTGGCAATGTGGAGCAGCCCCAGGACATGTGATTTGGAGATAAGTGGCACGGCGACATGGCAGCACATGGTCTCTCTATTGGCAAGCCTATCATGGAGAACTGGGCAGATGCCTTCATTATCGCTCACCACGATGGGCAGCTTTTGGTCAATGGCTTCCCGGCACCTACAGGCGGAGAGGTCGTGGCTGGCTATCTTCCGCACCATGGCTGGGGACAATCCTGTGTGGCAGACGGTAATGGCACGTTCTCCATTGTCGCTCAAAATGCTCACCCAGCCTGCCTTCAAGTTGATAAAGCCCAGCACCTTCACTAGCGAGCGGCGCATGATATCAGTAAGTTCACGTGACCCGCTTATCTCAGTGGAGATGGTATTGAGCACCGATAGCTCCCGATTACGCCTTAGCAGCTCATCATGAAAGGCTTCACTCTCTGTGCGTGATTTGGCCAGAGAGTCTGTCATGTCATTAAAGGCAATACCCAGCCTCCCGATCTCGTCAGGAGCCCAGACTGGAGCCTTAAGCTTGAGGTCTCCCCGAGCGATGGCCTTAGTCACCTCCACCAGGTGCTTGATTGGCCTGGTAAGCACTGAGGTGAGGAGATAGGCCGCAAGAAGACCGACCAGGGAAACCACACCGGTGATAATAAGCCAGCGTCCGGTCAAGATTGCTACCATTTCATGCAGGGAGTGAGTGGACATACCCACGCGTGCTATTCCGGCTCGGCCGCCAAAGATTGGCACAGCGATATCCAGTATAAGACCTTCATTTGTATCCAGTCTCACGAGCTGGAAATCGGCATCGGCCCCTATTTGGTTGGCTGTGGCCAGGCCAACAGGAATACCACCACTGAAAGAGTGGGTTATAATGTTGCCATTAATGTCTAAGACCATCGCATAGCGTACGGCCTCTTCGCTTTCCACAGTATCCTTGATTATCTGATAAAGGTCATAGTGGTTTCCGGTTAGGATCAGTTCTGTACTGTATGCGGCTACATTTTTGGTAATGGCGATTCCCTGCTTCTCCAGTTCGTCAGTAAGGGTGGTGGTGAGGCTATTGCGCACCTGAAAGGTGATTCCCAGTCCAAAGATCAAGATGAGAATCAAGACTATGCCCATGATCTTGACATTGATGCTGGCACTGCCGGTAAAAGCCCAGAACCAAGCCCAGATTTTGTCCAGCTTCACTGCTACCACCCCAGTTCATCTGCCATGCGCCGAATCATACTATAGGAAGTATCATTACCCATAACAAAGCGCTCAATATGAATATCATCAAGGATGGTTCTGCCAGCTTCGCCCTTATTCATATTGAGAAAGAGGCTGCGCAACCGCGCCTTGATTTCCTGATCAAGCGATGGGTGCACCACCACCGGAGGGATGCCGAAGGGCGGCGATTTTTCAATGATCTTGGTTCTGGTGCCAATTTCCGGCTGATGGCTGACGATATAATTGTAGATTAGGCTATCCACTGCGCCTCCATCAACCAGACCTTCTGCCACCGCCCGGATAGAGTTATCATGGCTGTAGGTGAAGATATATTTTTTGAAGAAGCTATCCGGCGTTTCCCCCATCTGGTGGAGCCGATATGTAGGGGCCAGCCGGCCCGAGTTTGACAGCGGGTCAGTAAAGGCAAAGGTTTTACCTCTTAGATCTGCCAAACTCTTTGCCCTGCTCTCCGTCGGCACGATGAGATAGGAGTAATAAACTGTCTCCCCGTCCACCTCCGGAACCACCAGCAGCTCCATGCCAAACTCATCGTTGCCCATCAAATACGCCAGACTGCAAACAAAGGCGAGGTCAACATACCGTGACTTGACCAGGTCATTGATCTCGGCATACGTGCTTCTTTGTACAATCTCCACTGGTCGGTGGAGCGCATGTCCCAGATAGGATACGAGCTGGCTGTAGCTTTTCAGGGTCTCAGTAGGTGAAAGCACTCCAGCGAAGGCTACACGGAGCACTACCTCAGAAGAGTCTAGTGAAGCCGCCTTTACTGGCTCCAGATTGGAAAGGTCTATCTTCTCATATTCTGGCTCTGACTGGCAACTGAGAGTGAAGATAGAAAAAAGGACAACTAGCAGGAAGGGGATAAAGAATAGTTTACTTCTTGATTTCATAGTACCAGTATAACATGCTGGTTATTGGATACGGAACATAACTCTAAGAAATCCCACACTGCGGCGGCACCAGAGAGAATTTAGGTGTGTCCGGAGTGCGACTATGTAACGGACCGCAGGTGGATTTTGGCCAGACATCTTTACAATGTGCATCTCTACTATAAGAAGGATGTCGCCCAGCCAGCCATAAAGTGTGAATATCGGCATAATCCTTTTTATATCCGAATGACCTGCCTCCAGTAGTTGTACCACCTTTTAAGATTGTAGCACTAAGATTGGACTTGCGCCCACCATCGCTCCTGATTGGAAAGGCACTACTTCTCAATGACGATGGTGAAAGACACGCCCGTGGTCCCGGATTCTGAGGATTCGGCGCTCCCGTTATGGATGATATTGCCCTCGGTGATTTCGGCAATGCGAACTTCAGAGAACTCCGCATATTCCACCAGAGACGTGACATAGCTGATAACGACAAAGACACTATTTGCCTCGCCCTCCACGGTTATCCCGGCAGCGCCTATACCTATATGACTGAAAGAGGCTCCGTTGGGAAGAGCACTGGTAACCAGTTTCAGGTTATCGGACAGGTCCCCCTTTTTATCTAGGATGGACCTGTGCTCATTTCGGAGAGCGTTAGTGCTGGCAACCATCCCAGTTATGGTATCTTCAACCTGCTTTGCCTTATCGGCAGCCGAGAGTGTCGCCTGTAGCTCATGACTAACCGTATTAAACCTGGTCTGCAAGCTTACTGTCATAGCATCAACTTTGCTCCTAAGCTGATACATCGGGGTAAGTAGAATGATGACGATGGCAAAAGCGGAAATAGCCAATATTTTACGGAGTGGTATCGGTTTAGCTTGCTTGCGGTATTTTGACGACAATATGTTGATATTGATATCAGGGAGGAGAGGAGTCTCTCCTTCGATTGCTGCTTTCGGTGGTACCTTTTTCAGTGCCAGTCCCATATTGGAGGTGTACGAAGCCAGGGGCATGTCAGGAGGAAAATTCAGCGGTGGCACCAGGGATTGAACAGGGTATTCTACCTCGGACTGGATAAGAGTGCCGGCGGCTCCATCAGAGGAGAGTTCTCCGGTTAGCAGTAAAGGAGTACTTGGACTGAGGGGATTATCCGGATGGCTACTACGGTGGAACTTCATTATTCTGGACAGCTCGTTTATCGTCTGCTGAACGTGGTCTTCCAGACTGGCCCCTTTACCTCTTGGGGTTATGGTGTGCATAATGGCCGGAACACCGTTGCTGACCAGAACGATATGAAAATAATCGGGTCCTAAATCCACTATCACGGCATCTCGGCGATGAGCTGCCCTGACCAGCGCCAGAGGTTTTAAATCCATGAGGTAAGGTTTTATCCCCACTATTACCAGTGTCTGAACCATGACATCGACATGGCTCCGCGGCACGCCTAACACCAGAAAGTCGACTTTATTCTCCTCATCGCCAATGACTTGCCAGGAGAGGTACAACTCTTCCAGCGGCAAGGGCATCTCTTTTCTGGCCGCCCGCTGAATAGCTTCCGGTATAAGGGCAGGCTTTATCCGCGGCAGGCTTATAGTGCGATAGGTAAACGTCAGTCCGGTCAAGCTGGTAATGACCGATTGCTTGGGGACATTGGTTTCTTTAAACAGGTCATCAATAGCCGCCGCCACGGCTTGCGGCTGTTGAATCAGCCCATCCCGGACCAGTCCCGGTGCCAGAGGCGCCATTCCCCATTTATCTACCTTGCCCCTCTTTACGGAGAGGAGCTTGATGCTGGAAGCGCCGATATCCAGGGTAACATACATATTTATCCGTAATCCTTCCCGGTTAATTCGAGATTGGAGATTGGGTATATACGGCTAGTTTCAAGCTAGCCGTGACAATTTCTGTGTCTTCATCAACATGCTCAGCTTGGGGCTGTTCCGTAATTCTGGTAACGGTTAAATCCTCCACCACAAGCGTCTGGTACTCTCCCCTTTCTAATCCGCTTACAAAGCTTACCAGCCGAGAGTAACTCCCCTTGACAGCGATATTTAATCGGAAAACATGATACCCATGTTCCCCTACCACCTCATCAGACCACGCTTTGGTTGCCAGAGGTATCGCGGTGACTTTATGCCGTTCGGCCGATTTGAGGATATAGTTTATGACCTGAGTGCTATTTAGCCTGGTGGGGAAAGAATTCTCAACTTCCCTTCGCCCCGTCTTAGCCGCGGCTAATCGCTGCTCCAGGTCATTAGGAGGCTCGGGCATTTGTGCCAATAGCTGCCGGGCATCAGCGATTCTTGAAGCCAGCATGACCTGTTCCTGGCGTTGCTCCGCGTAGCCCGTTCCCAGCAAGTAGTAAGCCACCAGCAGGACAATAATTAGAGTTGTGACGAGTAGTTTTATTCTCACCAAATCTCACTTTCTAATCTATCTGCCACGAAGCAACAGTTACATTATCGCCCTCAATCTCGATAGCAGCACGGATAATGTTGTCGCCGGCGGCGGATACAATCTCATAGGCAGATGATGTGTCAGCACTGGTAACTATCTCCACCGTCTTCAGAAAGCCACCGCTGCCCTGTCCCTGATAGGCAATGGCGTAAACATCGCCGGAGACAGGCACTATATGC
>JAHJRU010000182.1 GCA_018830745.1 Chloroflexota bacterium | reverse complement strand
TCTACCAGTCCCTGAGCCGATGCCTTAATAAGCGTGGGCACAAACTCCGCGTAAACATCCATTATCAATTTCTGCAGGTGAGGAGGCAGTTTGTTCCAGGTGTCCATGTTCATCGGGAAAACGGTATTGCTCAGGTACAGCGGATGGTCCAGGACATATGGTACCACCTCCTGCAGGCTATAGCTTCTGGCCCCCTCCAGCGAGTAAGCATAGGCATCAACCATACCTGTATCCAGGGCGCTGTAGGCGTCCCCCGCGTCGATTACCGTCATGGACATGCCCAGCGCTTTAGCCATGGCATCAACGTAGGTACCGGCAGCAGAAAGCTTTATACCCTTCAGGTCGTCAACAGTGCTAATCTTCTTTTTGAGGTATATTGAGAAGTTCTTGGGGTCCTGCTTGGGGTCAGCCCGCCCGACGAAGTATACGTTGGCTTTGGCAAAGTGTTTCCGCATCAATTCCTCAGCCCCAACCTTCCTTTCTTCCTCCCACGTCAGCAGGGAAAGCGCCAGTATCCTGGCCTCCGGTACCAACCCCTTCCACGCGGAAGCCCCGGAGAAGGTGATATCCACTACTCCATTCTTTATTGCCTGCGGCTGCTCAGAATAAGCGATGACCTCCGGTCCGCCAATATACTCAAAGACAATCTCCCCTTTGGCTCTCTCATTGACCAGGTCCATCCACTGCTTGTATACAATTGTCCTGGCGTTGTTTTCCGGCAGGAAGGAAATAGCTTTCAGCACTATTGGCTCAGCTTTAGGTGCCGGGGCTGGTTTTGGTGCCGGCGCTGGAGCTGGTGCCTTCTGGGCACATGCCAGTGACAGAGCCAGCCCAGCTACCAGTATAATTGACATCATAATAAACACATATCTCTTCAACGTCTTATGTCCTCCTTAAACCATAGTTTCTACACCAACTCTTAATCAGCCTCATTATCACATATCATCCTCCTTTCCCGGTTACCAAGTATATTATTTGCTATCTTAAAAACAGGTACTATTTTTGAGCCTATAGAATAGTAGAATATCATCCCTGCTTTGTCAAGCTGGTAAATAGCACTGCCCTGGAGGTACTACAGCGACGTATCCTAACTTCAGTTTTCCGGCTTCATAAGCTATGGCGGGCAGGCTCCCATTTGTTACATTTTCGCAAGGTTTTACCCGCTTTTTGTGATGTGATTGTGACATTATTTCCCTATTCTACAAATATAAAGATCCTTGCCTTTGTTGAATATGTTATTAGTGGCGGCCGCTGGTGCTCTTTTTAATTGAGCAAAGTTGGAAATACCACCTCTTGATTAGGAGGTGCCCAAAATGAAAGACAAAAGAGCAGCTTGTGAGTGAGCTAGAGGACATGCGCCAGCAGATTGCTGAATCCGAGACGCTGGAGACTGAACGCAAGCGGGCGGAGAATAGTAAATGAAAACCAATTTAACCGAGAGATATTTAAAAAGGTCCAGCGCTTCCCGGGACATTATCATAGTTGCTGGTATCTCCGTGGTGTTTATTTTACTACAGATTTTCTTTGATGTAATTGATTTATTTATGGAATGGGCTCATCAGCATGAACAATGGCACGTTCATGAAGTTATTACGCTCTCAGTACTTTTGACAGCTGCTTTTGGCGTTTTGTTTCTGCGCAGGTGGATGGAACTTAGGAAAGAAATCACCGAGCGTAAGCAAGCGGAAGAGGCGCTGCGGGACAGCGAAAAATTTAGTAACACCCTGTTGAGTAGTTCCCCCATAGGCGTATATATTGTCCAGGACCAGAAGCTGCAATATATCAACCCCAAGTTCCAAGAATTGACTGGCTTCAGCGAGGGTGAACTCCTGGATATCGACCCGTCTCAGTTAGTCTTACCCCTAGACAAAGATTCCGCCAGGGCAAGTGCCACCGCCATGTTAAAAGGAAAGCGCACCCAACCGTATGAATACCGGGTTTTCAACAAAGGCGGGGGCGTCAGACACATTATGGGAACCGTCACTTCTATCCAGCATCAGGGCCGACGGGCAGTCCTGGGTAATTACATGGATATCACCGAGCGAAAGCAAGCGGAGGAGGCGCTACGAGAGAGGGAAAACTTTAGTAACAGCCTGTTGAGTAATTCCCCCCATCCGATACTGGTTATCAACCCAGACAGTTCAATAGCCTATGTGAATCCGGCGCTGGAAAGGCTAACCGGCTTCACCGCCGCAGAGATTGTCGGGCAGAAAGCTCCATACCCCTGGTGGCTGGAAGAAGAACCAGTGAAAACAACCAGTCTCTTGAAGAAAGCCATGCGCCATGGTCAAGAACATGCGGAGCGTTCTTTTAAGAAGAAAAACGGGGATATATTTTGGGTTGAGATAACGGCTGCACCATTGGTGAGCCTAGGAGATTACGGGTACTACGTGGCAAACTGGGTTGACATCACCGAGCGCAAGCGGGTGGAAGAGGCGCTGCAGGAGAGGGAGGAGAACTTTAGAGCCCTGGCCGAAGACTCCACCGATGGCATCTCCATATCAAATTACGAGGGGGAACTCGGCAAGCGCGTTTATTGTAACCAGGGGTTAACCAAGCTAACCGGTTACTCCGTGGAAGAGATATTAAACCTCCCTTTAATGGAACTAGTTCATCCCGATGACCGGGCGCGAGCGACAGAGATACGCAGAAAACGAGTAAGGCGGGATTCCGCCCCAAAACGCTACGAGACTACTTTAATAACCAGGGAGGGAGACGCCGTACCCGTCGAGGTGACAATTAGCGAAACTGCCTGGCAAGGCCAACCCGCCATAATGGTTGTCTATCGCGACATCACCGAGCGTAAGAAGGCAGAAGAGGCATTAAGAGAATCGGAGGAGAAATACCGCAGCATATTCGCTCAAGCCCTGGTGTCAATTATGTTACTGGACCGCGATGGGCAAATAATCGACGTCAACCCGTATCACGTAACCGAGATAGGAAAAGGCAAGACTACCTCAGCAGATTATATCGGGAAAAACATGATCACGTTTCCTCCGGTGGTACGCGCCGGGCTTTCCGCTGAATACAGAAGGCTGGTCAGTAAGGGAGAGCCAATAAACCTGGAAGGCGTGTATTTCCCCATTACCATGGGAGGGGTCCAACGTTATATGAATGTTAAGGGCATTCCCCTGTTTAGTGATGGTAAATTAAGTGGCGCTATAGCCATGCACGAAGACATCACCGAAAGAAAACAAGCAGAGAAAGCGCAGGAGGAAGTCGACCGCTTGAAATCCGAATTCGTCTCCAATGTATCACACGAGCTGCGCAGTCCGCTCCACTCCATAAAAGGCTTTACCGAATTGATGCTCGATGGCAAGGTGCCCGACCTCGCAATGCAGAAGGAGTTCCTCTCCATAATAGACGAGCAAAGCCAGCACCTCAACAGTCTAATCGATAACCTGCTTGATATGTCACGGCTGGAAGCCGGTCAATTCAGCATCGAGAAGGGGTTAACCTCAGTCCAGGACATTATCCATGCCGCCATAGGCAGTTTCTACGGCTTATCCACTGAAAAAGGTGTCCCCATCACCGAAGTCATTCCCTCGACACTACCCGATATCGAGGCAGATGCCAGGAGAATAAAACAGGTGATGGTCAATCTGCTCAGCAACGCCATTAAGTTCAGCGACCCCGGCAGCCCGGTGACGGTAAAGGCAGCGGCAAAAGATGGCAAGCTTTTAATACGCATCATTGACCAAGGACCTGGTATTCCCAGGGAGGCTTTGCCACATTTGTTTTCACGGTTCCACCAGGCGGGCCGTGCATCCAAGATTGGTGGCACTGGTCTTGGTCTGCACATTTCAAAGCAGATTATTGAAGCACATGGCGGGCGCATCTGGACAAAGACCAAGCTGGGCCAGGGGAGCACTTTTAGTTTCACACTGCCTCTGGGACATAAAGGAGGAGACCCTGATGAATAAGAAGATTTTAGTGGTAGAAGACGACCCAATTGCCTTAAGGTTCGCCCGTTATACCCTGCAGCAAGAGGGTTATCAGGTTATCACCGCCCCCAACGGATTGGAGGGGCTTAGCAAGGCTCAGACACAAAACCCTGACCTCATCATCCTGGATATCATGTTACCCGGCGTAGATGGCTTTGAGCTTTGCCACCGCCTGCGTGCGGCCACAGGAACTGCCAGAATACCCATTTTGATGCTCACCGCCAAGGCACAAGAATCAGACCGACAAACCGGTTTCCAGGTAGGCGCTGACGATTATCTCATCAAGCCGGCGCACCCTGCGGAGATTGTCAGCCGGGTGAATGCCCTGTTAGCCATAAGCGACTATGCTTCATCAATCCCGGAAAAAGATGACGGGCAGGGATGAAGGGGTAAGCTCCGTCAAAGCAGCTATCCGGATGAGTGACCTGGCACCTCTTACCACGTTATTTGCGGGCTAAGAAAACCTG
>JAHJRU010000181.1 GCA_018830745.1 Chloroflexota bacterium | reverse complement strand
GTGGTGGTTTCCACCGCCAGCGCCAGCGGCAAGAGCCTCTGCTATAACACTGCCGTAATGGAGTCGCTGTTGACCGGGAGAAGCAGCCGTGCCCTGTATCTCTTTCCCACCAAGGCGCTGGCGCAGGACCAGTTGCGTGCCTTGCAGGAGCTGTTCTGCCCTGATTTAATCAAGTGGGATGAGGTGGCAACCTTTGATGGTGACACTCCTCAGTCAGCGCGGGCGGATATAAGAAAGCGGGCGCGGATAATACTGACCAACCCCGATATGCTCCACCTGGGCATACTGCCCAATCATCAGGCGTGGTCAAGATTCCTGCGCCATCTGGAGTATGTAGTAATCGATGAAGCTCACAGCTACCGGGGTGTCTTTGGCTCTCATGTGGCTGGCGTGATGCGCCGCCTGCGCCGCCTGTGCCAGCTTTACGGCTCAAAGCCCCGGTTCATCTGCTGTTCTGCCACTATCGCCAATCCCGGTGAGCATGCGGAGCAACTGGTCGGTTTGCCCTTTACAGTGGTGGATGATGATGGCTCCCCTCATGGGGGCAAAGAGTTCGTGTTCTGGAATCCGCCCATTATCGATGCCGCCCGGAGCGTGCGGCACAGCGCCAATAGTGAGGCTGCTGCCTTGTTCAGCGAACTGGTGAGCAGTGACATTCGCACCCTGACCTTTGTGCGCAGTCGGCGGCTGACGGAGTTAATCTACAACTACTCCCGGCGGCGGCTGGAGGAAACCGCTCCATCGCTGGTGAATAAGATTAAGCCTTACCGGGGGGGCTATCTCCCGGCGGACCGTCGCCAGATAGAGCAGGAGCTTTTCACTGGCCGTCTGCTGGGTGTGGTGGCTACCAATGCCCTGGAGCTGGGTATAGATGTCGGTGACCTGGAGGCAACCGTCCTGACCGGCTACCCCGGAAGTATTGCCAGCACCTGGCAGCAGGCAGGACGGAGCGGTCGCGGTAAGGGTGATTCCCTCAGCGTGCTCATCGGGCTGGACAATCCGCTGGACCAGTATTTCATGCGACACCCGGACTTCTTCTTCGGCAAGAGCGTGGAAAATGCCCTGATCAATCCCGATAATCCCTATATCTTGAAAGCCCACCTGCTGTGTGCTGCCTGGGAGTCGCCCTTAACGAGTGGTGATGAGAAGATATTCGGTCCGGCTTTCGGTGAGGTAAGAGCCGAACTGGTAGAGCAGGGGATCCTCCGCGGGCGCCGTTATAGGTGGTATCTGTCACCCACCATTTTCTATCCGGCACAGGGAATCAACATTCGCTCCGGGTCTGCTGAGGATTATGCTCTCATCGATACCTCTACCGGTGTCTTACTGGAGACGGTGGATGCTGACATGGCTTTCTTCCAGGTGCATCCCGGGGCTATCTATCTGCATCAGGGGGATTCATATCTGGTAACCGAGCTTGACCTGCCCGGCCACAATGCCTATGCCAAGCCAACCAAAGCCAGCTATTATACCCAGACCAAGGAGCTTACCGATTTAAGCATTATAAAGGTTAGCCAGACGAAAAGCATTGGGGTGGCGCAGGTTTTTCTGGGGGAGGTGGAGGTTACCACCGCGGTGGTCGGCTTCAAGAAGAAGGCGCAATATACCGAGGAGGTTATCGGCGAGGAACCGCTTGATTTACCTCCTCAACATTTCAACACTCTGGCGCTGTGGTTTAACCTGCCGGTGGATACCATGATTCAGGTGGATGAAGGCGGTCTGGACCTGGCGGGCGGGCTGCATGCGGCGGAACATGCGGCTATTGGCATCCTGCCCCTCTTTGCCCTGTGCGACCGCAATGACATCGGCGGGGTGTCCACCCCGCTCCACCCCGATACAGGCAGAGCGCAGATATTTATCTACGATGCCCATCCGGGTGGAGTCGGTATAGCCGAGAAGGGTTTTGAGCTTGTGGAGCAGCTATGGGAAGCTACGCTCAAGACAATCGCCGAGTGTCCCTGTGAGGCAGGCTGTCCCAGCTGTATTCAGTCGCCGAAATGCGGCAATAATAATAAGCCACTGGACAAGAAAGCCGCCCGGATATTGCTGGGCGGGTTGTTATCTAAGAATAGATTGGGGGGTAAAGTTGCTAAATAACCTCTTTAAAAAGGGCGTGAAGCGCAGCCATGACACGTGGTTTGGCAAAGCCATGCGCCTCTTCGACCGTGCCGCTATGGATGATGAGGTTTGGGATGAGCTTGAGGAGTTGCTTATTTCGGCAGATGTGGGAGTTGGCACTACCGGAAAGCTGATTGAGCGGGTGAAGCAGAGGGTGGCTGAGGGGAAAATTAAGGACGGGGCGCTGGCGCGGGAGGCTTTGCAGGCGGAGATGGTCAACATCCTGAAAATAAGCCCGGTGGGAGACAGTGGCAATCCTGCTAAGCCTGAGGTTATACTGGTTGTAGGCGTGAACGGCGGAGGCAAGACGACTTCCATTGCCAAACTTGCCCATAAGTTCAAAAGCGAGGGGAAAGGGGTGATACTGGCGGCGGCGGATACCTTCAGAGCGGCGGCTATCGACCAGCTGAAGCAATGGGGAGAGAGGCTTGAGGTGGATGTGGTGGCGCACCAGCCGGGCGCCGACCCCGGAGCGGTGGTCTTTGATGCTTTGGAAGCGGCGCGGAGTCGGCAGGTGCCGGTGGTGCTGGTTGATACGGCGGGACGCCTGCATACCAAGTTTAACCTGATGGAGGAACTGAAGAAGATTAAGCGGGTGGCAGCTAAGATGGACGCCAGCGCTCCACACGAGGTCATTTTGGTACTGGATGCCACCACGGGCCAGAATGGGTTGTCCCAGGCAAGGCATTTCGCTGAGGCGGTAGGCGTAACCGGCATTTTCCTGGCTAAGCTGGACAGTACCGCCAGGGGCGGCATCGTCCTGGCTATCTGTGACGAGCTTAAAATCCCGGTCCAGTTTATCGGTGTGGGAGAAAGGCTGGAGGATATGGCGCCATTTGACGCCGAGAGCTTTGTGGAGGCACTCTGTGCCTGAGTGCGGGAGGTAACTTGATTACCATAGATGTAAATCCGATAGCTTTCACCATTTTTGGCATCGGCATTCGGTGGTATGGTGTTATGGTTGCCCTGGGTATTACCGTGCTGGTTTTCTGGATAATGTGGCAGGTGAGGCGGGGGGCTCGCATTTCCTATGACCGGGTGCTAACCGCCGCTCTGGTGGGTATTCCATCAGCGATATTGGTCTCCAGGCTGTTGCACGTGGCTGACAGGTGGGAATTCTATGGCCAGAACCCGGGGCTGATATTTGGTCTTGGGGGGCTGGCCGGCCTGACCATATGGGGCGCTGTTCTGGGGGCTACACTGGGCGTGTGGGTTTATAGCCGGTTCAGTGACTTTGATTTCGGCTATTTTGCTGATTTGGCGGCACCTGGTGTCATACTGGCTCAGGTCTTGGGAAGAATAGGCTGTACCCTGAACGGATGCTGCTTTGGCGGCGAGACCGATATTTTTTGCGCCATAGTCTATACCCATCCGGAGAGCTACGCGCCGTTGGGGATAGGCGTCCACCCCACTACAATCTATGAAATAATCTATCTGCTGATAGTATTCGGGGTGTTACTGGGTATAAGAGGACGGCTTCGCCCCGATGGCTCCCTGTATATGATTTATCTCAGCCTGTACTCCGTCTGGCGTATAGGTATCGGTTTTATACGGGATGGTACGCCGTTTCTTTTCGGCTTACACCAGGCACAGGTTGTAGGTATCGTAGTATTGGCCATTACCATTCCGATAATGCTTATGAGGACACGCTGGTTAAGTAAGCAGGAATGAGGAGGTGGTGAGATGGACGGACGAGGCAGTGCCATAATAAGCGAGAAGCCCCATTTAAGAAAGCCATACATGGTTCTGGGCATAAGCGGCTGGGTTGATGGCGGGCTGACGGCTACCGGAAGTGTGGAATATCTGGTGAACAAGCTGGGAGCCCGGAAATTCGGCGAGATACCCCTCAGCCGGTTTCATATCTATCAGGTACCGGGGCAACTGGCGCTAAGACCCTATATCAAGATAGAGGACGGTGTGCTTACCCACCATCGCTTTTCGGAGAACATGTTCTATTACTGGATTAATCCCGATGAGGCCCATGACCTGATTCTCTTCCGGGGCACGGAGCCGAATCTGAACTGGGAGGAGTACGCCGACTCCATCCTGGGTGTGGCTGGTGATTATTCTGTGGAAAGAATCTATCTCCTGGGAGGTGTGCTGGACCGGACCCCGCATACCAGGGAGCCGGCGGTCTCCTGTGCCTGCACCTCCGAAGACCTCAAGCAGGAGATGCGGAAATACGGTATGCAGTACACCAGCTACGAGGGACCGGGCCGGTTCGGCAGCACGTTACTCTATATCTGCCAGAAAGAAAAGATGCCCATGGTGACGCTCACTGCCAGGGTCACCTATTATCCGGAGTTCAATATTGTCATTCCGCGCAATCCCAAGTCGATACGCGCTTTAATCAAGCGACTTGTTCCTCTGCTGCGCCTGCCCCTGGATATTTCAGACCTCGATAAAGAGTGTACCGAGTTTGAGGAAAAACTCAATTACATGATGAGCCAGAACGCCGACATCCAGGCTTACGTTAAACAGCTGGAAAAGGACTTTGGTGAAGTTCAGTACGAGGAACCGCTGGATATGTCCGGCGATGAAGCCGTGCGGCTGGCGGAAGAGTTCTTGAAAGAGAAGAAGGACGAGTAGGGGAATATTCTAAAACCTGTCTTTAACGTCCTTCCGCATCACCACGTGTTTCCAGCTCCCCCCCTTTTTCCGCATCTCAATTATTCTGGGTATATATTTGATTAAGGGCAGCAGCAGTATGGCTAGGGAGAAGATTATCAGCTCCGGTGAATCATACCTCAGCCAGGCAACGAAGGGGTAGCAGAGGAAGGCTGCGCTGTAGCTGAGGGTGGGGTAGCGGGTCAGCAGCATCCCCAGCACGAAGATAGCCGCGTAAAAGGGGATTCCCCAGGGCATAAGGTAAGCCAGGATGCCGATAACCGTAGCCCCGCCCCGCCCGCCGCGGAAACCAAGGAACAGGGGAAAGGCGTGACCTATTACCACTATGAATCCGGCCAGTAGCTGGACTAAAATCGGCGCGCCCAGCCAGCGGATAAAGGCAATGGCGGCGGCTCCCTTGCCGATATCTATCGCCAGAACCATCACGCCGGGCCAGAAGCCCACCTTGTAGAAGACGTTCATGGCGCCCACGTTCCGGCTGCCGACATCGCGGATGTCTATCTTCCTGAAGATACGTGCTGTAAGATAAGCCGCAGGAAAAGAGCCTATCAGGTAGGCGAATACCAGGGCGAGGATAAAAAACGGTATTTGACTGGCCATCTCAGCGACTTCGGAAATAAATTACTAAAAGTTCCCTGATTCTTACTGGTTTGCCGGGACAAAGTCAAGTATGTTTAGTCGGAGTGTTTCCGCTCCCTGCCATCGGTCCAGTTCCAGGTTATAGACCATATCAATGGTGGGGGTTACATCGGATATAAAATCACCGCATCTGAAGCCCACGGCGTCCCAGACCTTGCTGTTCTGTCTTACTTTCAGTCGAAGATGCTCTCCCTTGCTTCCCATGGAGCGGCAGCTGACCGTCTCCACCCCGCGGCTGAGGAAGGTGGGCACGGGATTACCGCGTCCAAAAGGTGCCAGCTTCTGCATTGTCTGAAAGGTATCACCGCCGAGGTTGGACAGGGTCGTCTCGGTATCGATGTTCAGCCGTGCCCGCAGGTCAACTCCCTCCAGTTCGGAGGTGGCTATCTGCCGGAGTGTATTCTGCAACTGGGGAAGGTTTTTGGTGAGCAGGGTAAAACCAGCCGCCTGGGAATGGCCGCCGTAATGGCTCAGGAGGCGGCGGCACTGGTCGAGCGCCTGAATAATGTTGAATTCGGGAATACTGCGACAGCTGCCGCTGCTTATTTCGTGTCCTCTCTTGATGACGATAGCCGGATGATAGAATTCCTCGGCCAGCCGACCGGCTACCAGCCCGTTGACACCGGGCGGGAATTCCTGGTGGCTGGCGATGAGCAGGGGTGATATGCCCTCGGCTAACACCTGTTCCCTGGCTTTTTCCAGTACGCGGCTGGTCAGCTTCTGGCGTTCGGCGTTTTTCTGCTCCAGCCATATTGATAGCCCCTGCGCCTCTTGCGGTGATTCCGTCATGAGCAGGTTATAGCTGGACATGGCGTGAGCCAGTCTTCCGGCAGCGTTCAGCCGGGGAGCCAGTGTCCAGGAAATGCTTTCGGCATCCAGTTGACCGGCGGTCAGTCCTGCCCTGGTCAACATCTCTCTGATGCCCAGGCGGGGGGCGGAGTTAAGCCGCCGTAATCCCTGCTTGACCAGATAGCGGTTTTCCCCCAGCAGCGGTGACATGTCGGCTACCGTTCCCACGGCCGCCAGGTCGAACTGGTCTTCCAGTTGCTCCTCTTTGCCCAGACTACGGAGGACGGCCTGAAGTAATTTGAGAGCTACACCGGCGCCGGTTAATTCTGAGAAGGGATAAGCGGAGTCAGCTCTCTTAGGATTAATAAGGGCGGTGGCTGGCGGCATAACGTCCAGGGGGGTATGGTGGTCGGTAACGATGACATCTAACCCTATTTTTTTAGCCCGCTTTATCTCGGCGACGGCGGTGATGCCGCAATCAACGCTGATAACCAGGCTGGCACCCTGCTGACGGAGTTTCTCCAGGGCGGCTGTTTTGAGTCCGTAACCTTCGGTCAGGCGATGTGGAATGTAAGGGGTGACTTTGCCGCCCAGACGCGTTAATCCCTGGACAAGCAGGGCGGTGGCCGTAATGCCGTCGGCATCGAAGTCTCCGTAGATGACGATGTTTTCCCCGGAGAGGAGAGCCTGGTAAAGCCGGGCTACCGCCTGGTGCATATCGGGCAACAGGAAGGGGTCGCCTTGCAGTCGTCCGTCAGCAGTGAGGAACGATTCAATCTGGGAAGGTTCGGCTAAACCACGGTTATACAGCAGCTGAGCGATTAGCGGTGAGAAGCCTGAAATATTGGCCAGATAGCTATCCGGAGCGGGTGGTAGCACGTGCCAGCGACTATGCTTCAAGCCTATGCCTCAGAGTATTTTCGGAAGATCAATACTGAGTTGTGACCGCCGAAGCCGAAGGAGTTTGAGAGGGCGGTATTTATCTCGGCCTGGCGAGCCACATTGGGCACGTAATCCAGGTCACATTCCGGGTCGGGATTTGTAAGGTTTATCGTTGGTGGTATAATCCCGTGCTGGATAGCCATGATGCAAACGGCAGCCTCAAAGGCTCCGGCCGTGCCGATGAGGTGTCCCACCATCGACTTGGTGGAGCTTATCGGTATCTTATAGGCATGGTCGCCAAAGACGGTTTTGATGGCCGTAGTCTCCATTTTGTCGTTCAGGGGGGTGGATGTACCATGAGCATTTATATAATCGATGTCAGCCGGTGTCAGGCCCGCTTTTTTAATAGCCACCTGCATGGCTTTAGCGGCACCCCCGCCGTCTTCCAAAGGCTGGGTAACATGATAGGCGTCCGCGCTGGCTCCGTAGGCGACGATTTCTGCCAGTATATTTGCCCCGCGTTTCCGGGCATACGACAGGTCTTCCAGTATCAAGGAGCAGGCTCCTTCGCCGATGACAAAGCCGTCTCGTTCGGCATCGAAGGGGCGGGAGGCTTGCTGAGGGGCGTCGTTTCGGATGGAAATAGCCCTGAGGGCATTGAAGGCGGCAACGCCTATAGGATTAATTATGGCTTCACTACCGCCGGCGATGGCTGCCTGGGCATCGCCTCTCCTGATGAGTTCATAGGCTACGCCGATGGCATCGGCGCTGCTGGAGCAGGCTGAAGTGGTGCACATATTGGGCCCCTTTACTCCCAGGGAGATGGATACCTGAGCCGCCGCCATGTCCGCTATCATCATCGGGGCTAGGAAGGGGCTAACCCTGTCCGGCCCCCTTTCTATTAATATCTTGGCTTGCTGGAACATGGTAGTCAGACCACCGATGCCGCTGCCGATTATAATACCTATATTGTCCTCATTGCTGTGGTCTATCTGAATACCGGACTGTTCCACTGCCTGGAAGCTGGCAACCACCGCCATCTGAGTAAAGCGGTCCATATG
>JAHJRU010000180.1 GCA_018830745.1 Chloroflexota bacterium | reverse complement strand
GGAACGCCAACCACCGTTATCTTGGCTACGTCAAGGTCATGTGTGATACTGCGTACCTTATTTCGTACTTCCATGGATGCCTCCCCATGAATTAATGTGCCCTGGTTATCGGTAAAGCTGGACGCCACCAGAATTGGCAGGTTGAATAGCTCCCCCAGCTCAACCGCCCGGGGATGCATCACCCTAGCGCCATAGGTAGCCATCTCCAGCATTTCTTCATAGCCGATGTCGGCCAGCTTGCGGGCTTCCGGAACCAGGCGTGGGTCGGCGGTATGGACACCTTCAACATCGGTAAATATCTGGCATTCGTCAGCGTTCAGGCTAACCGCCAGCGCCACCGCCGTGGTATCCGAGCCGCCCCGCCCCAGGGTGGTGACGTCCATCTCCTCGGTAATGCCCTGGAAGCCGGCCACGATGACGATATTGCCCTTCTCCAGCTCCTTCCTGACCCGCTTCGCCTCCACCTTCAGGATGCGTGCCCGACTGTAAGCCGCATCCGTCCGTATGCCCGCCTGGGCACCGGTGAGACTTATGGCGGGATACCCCATCTGGTGAAGCGCCATAGCCAGCAACGTGCTGGAGACTATCTCCCCGGTGGAAAGCAGGACATCGAGCTCGCGCTTATCCGGCTTTTCCGAAATCTGGTAAGCCAGCTCGATTAGCTCGTCGGTGGTATCACCCATAGCCGAGACCACCACCACCACCTGGTTGCCCGCATCCTTAGCCTGAACAATGCGCCGGGCTACATTCCTGATTTTCTCGGCATCCCCCACCGATGAGCCACCATATTTTTGGACTATCAGAGCCATACTTACCTTCCGACCAGCTTACCCATAATATTATACCCTTCCTCTATAAAAACGCCAGTGCCTTTGGCTTCCCCTTCGGTGAAGCGTCTGGCGCCATCCGGTGTGACGCCCGCTCCCCACAGCAGGAAGGGCACCGGGTCGGCGGTATGGGTGCGGACCTCAACCGGGGTGGGGTGGTCAGGCATGACCAGCACCCGCAGATCGTCCTCCCGCCAGGAACGGATTTGACTGATAACCTCTCTGTCCACCCGCTGGATAGCCTCTATCTTCTCATCGGCATGGCCACCGTGGGCAGCTTCGTCCGGCGCTTCGATGTGGACCACCACCAGGTCGTGCTCCCTAAATGCCTCCAAAGCTCCCTTGGCTTGAGCCGCATAATCATTGTCCAGGCCATCGGTAACGCCCGGTATCTCCAGCACCGTCATTCCCGCCATCTGCGCCAGGCCTCGGAGGAGGTCGACCCCGGAGGTCATAGCCGCGCGCAGGCCATAAACCCGCTCAAAGGGCGGCATTTCCGGCACCTGTCCGCTGCCCCAGAATAGCCATATAGTCGTCGCCGGTATATCGCCACGAGCCCGGCGCTCTACATTTACCGCATGGTCACGGAGAACCGCCTCCGAGCGCTGCATCAGGTGGCGCAGAAATTCGCTCCCCGGACCCCGGGGCAGAAACTCAGCCACCGGCTTACCGGGAATATCATGGGGTGGGGTGCAGTTAGCTCGCAGCGTTTCCTCCTGTCCCTTTAACTTGCAGATATGCCGGTAGCTCACCCCGGGATAAAAGTGGACGTTTTCATTGCCCAGTTCCTCGTTTACCGCGGTGATAAGCTGCTGCGCCTCGGCCGTGCTGATATGCCCGGCGCTGTAGTCCCACATCCTGCCGCCGTCAACGGCTACCAGGTTACAGCGAAAAACGGCTTCCCCCGCCTCGATGGGAATGCCCATACTCTTAGCCTCAATAGCCGCCCTTCCGCGGTAGTAAGTCCGGGGGTCATACCCCAGAACGGACATACAGGCGCAGGCGCTGGACGGCTCCATCCCCGGCGGCACGGTGCGGACCAGCCCCAGAGCCCCCCCAGCCGCCATGAAATCCAAACCAGGGGTCTTAGCCAGCTCCAGACAGGTCTTACTATCCCTCTCCTTAATTGGCAAGCCAGAGGCGCCATCCACTATAATAACGCAGTATTTCACCGCTCTCCTTTATTGCTCCTTGCCGAATGGTTTAATTACGCTTATAATATAAGTCTGTCGGGGCGTAGCGCAGCCTGGTTAGCGCGCCGCGTTCGGGACGCGGAGGTCGGAGGTTCAAATCCTCTCGCCCCGACCAGTTTCATTCCTTCAATTTATGCCAACCTCACTCAGAGTATTTACGTAATTGCGCAACTGCGCATCTCCGCCCGCCATATCACCGTGCTGCTATTCTTTCAGCCCCTCCTTGGCTTCCTCCCACAGCGCGTTCTGCTCCTCCAGGGACAACCTGGCGAAATTCACCCCGCGCCGGCGGCAGACCTCCTCCATATAATTAAAGCGGCGGGTGAACCGCTGGTTGGCTGCCCGCAGGGCTGCCTCAGAGTCGACCCCCATCCGCCGGGCGATATTGACCAGGGCAAAGAGCACGTCGCCGAATTCCCGCTCCCTTGATTCTTCATCTTCCGCCTGCTTTAATTCACCGATTTCCTCCGACAACTTCTCAATGATGCCGTCAACCTCTGGCCAGTCGAAGCCGACCTGCGCCACCCGGCGCTGTATCGACTGGCTGCGTCCCAGGGCAGGCATCTGCCGGGGCACGCTATCAAGGATGGAGGTGCCGTCCTCCCTCTCCTCCTGCTTCAGCGCCTCCCAGTTAAGGGCCACTTCCTCAGCATCTCTTACCTTCTCGGAGCCGAAAATATGGGGATGGCGATGAATCAATTTTGTGTTTATGCCCCTTACCACATCCCCCAGTTCGAACTCCCCTTCTTCGTGAGCAATCTGGATATGGAAGACTATCTGCATCAGCAGGTCCCCCAGCTCGTCACTAAGTTTACCGGCGTCTTCATGGTCGAGAGCCTCCAGCACCTCGTAGCATTCTTCGAGCAGGTTTTCCCGCAGCGAAGCGTGGCTCTGCTGGCGGTCCCAGGGGCAGCCCCCCGGCGCCCTCAGCCGGGCAATAATCGCCACCAGGGTATCAAACTCGTTCAGGTTCTCCG
This sequence comes from Chloroflexota bacterium, assembly GCA_018830745.1. GTDB lineage: Bacteria > Chloroflexota > Dehalococcoidia > Dehalococcoidales > JAHJRU01 > JAHJRU01. The sequence goes on along the minus strand of JAHJRU010000180.1, from coordinate 4,202 downwards.
GCAAAGACACTCCGGCCCTCCTCATCTCATGGCTACGGTTTACCGAGCTTTTCCCCCACGAACTGCCGCTGACCTCTAATAAACTCTCCGGCTGACATGGGCCGCTTCCCCTCGGGCTGGACCGTTATCACTCCCAGAATCCCGGACCCGGTAACCACACCAAATCCCACCTTTTGCCCCCCAGGCAGAGATAGCGGCACTACTCGCCCGACCTCGGTTTCCCCGCCGCTGGGAACGGGCTCCGCCTCTATTATCTTTAGCTGCTTGCCCTGCCATCCAGTATAACACCCGGGCCAGGGTTGAAAGGCACGTACCCGGCGCCATATTTCCACCGCTGAGAGGTGCCAGTTAATCTCGCCATCCCCTTTGACGATGGGAGCGGTATACGTGGCCTCCGCCCCGTTCTGAGGTTGCGGAGACAGCTCGCCCCTTGGCCAGTAAACCAAAACCTCCTGGAGCAACCTTGCTCCAATTATAGACAGCTTGGCGGTAAGGGTGCCGGTGGTATCGCCGGCTGAGATACCAATTTGCCCCCGGGCGAATACGGGCCCCGTATCCATGCCCCGGTCCAGCAGCATAATGCTCACCCCGGCGAACTCATCGCCCGCCAGAATAGCCCCGGCTACCGGCGACGCCCCTCTGAACTTCGGCAATAATGACGGGTGGATATTAAGGCAACCCCATCGCGGAAGCGCCAGGACCGCCGGGGGTAAAATCTGGCCGTAGGCAGCCACCACTATCGCCTCCGGGCTGAAGTCGGCTAGCCCGGCGAGCGCCTCGGCTGTTTTCAAACTATCCGGCTGTACCACCGGCAGGCCCATTTTCTCCGCCGCTCTCTTTACCGGCGAAGAGGCCAGGGCACGCCCCCGGCCCGCCGGCTTATCCGGCGGGGTATAAACCGCCACCACTTCGTGCTGGCTGAGCAGGAGGTGCTCCAGAGGGGGAATGCCAAACTCTGGGGTACCCATAAAAACAACCCGCATCTAACCCTCCCAGTACTAAATTCTAACACCAAATATTTATTGCCACAACCATCTCTTTTAAGCCTATACCCCAGAAAAACAACAAGATTTGAAAGTCTGACAGACCTTGTAAGAGGAGGTATTACCGCCAAATGCCCCCCAACCAACGGCACAAACCTTGCCAACAAAAATCTTTAAGTATTACCATTAGTTCTGTGTTTCTCCTCCCACTCCCCCCACCAGACCCCTCTGGTGCAAAACCGATTTTGGAGACGCCAGTCTCACCAAACAGCATACTGATGTAATTTAACCTTACGGTTTTCTATAAGGGTGATGGGAGGTCAATGAAAGTAAAAACGTCACAAGAGCTCTGGGAAGCAGCTCTGGGTGAACTCCAGATGCAGGTCAGCAAGGCCAACTATAGAACCTGGTTGGAAAAAACCATTGGCCTGGCTTTCCAGGATGGGCAATTTGTCATTGGCGTACCCAACACCTTTGTGGAAGAATACCTGGATAAAAACCAGCGGTCTTTGATAGAGAAAACCCTGTCAAATCTCACACAGAGTGACACTAAGGCACAGTTTCGGGTAGGCAGCTTGCCGGGCGGCTCTGGGGGTAACAACGGGGAACACCCGGATAACCACCGGGATTGCCCGGTGCATACCCTGAGTCTTAACCCTAAATATTCTTTTGCTTCCTTCATCGTTGGCAGCTGTAACCGTCTGGCTTCCGCTGCGGCAATGAGCGTGGCCGACAACCCCGGACACGGTTATAACCCGTTATTTATTTACGGGGGGGCCGGCTTGGGTAAAACCCATCTGCTCCAGGCGATTGGCCATAGCGCAGTAGCCAATAAGCTCACGGTTATCTACGCCAGTGCTGAGCGGTTTACCAATGAATTTATCCAGGCCATCCGCCAGAGAAAAACCGACGAGTTCAACAACCGGTATAGAAGTGTTGACATATTGTTGATAGACGACATCCACTTCATCAGTGGCAAAGAGCAAACCGAGGAAAGCTTTTTCCACACCTTCAATGAGCTCCACAATGCCAACCACCAGATAGTTATTACCAGCGATTGTCCCCCCACCTCGATGCCCTTGCTGGAGAACCGCCTGCTCTCCCGTTTCGAATGGGGTTTGATCGTTGATATTCAACCGCCGGATTGGGAGACACGTTTAGCTATCCTGCAAGCTAAAGCGGAACAGGCTGGCGCCGTCATTCCTGCGGAAGTGCTGGAGTTCATTGCCAGCCAGAAGCAAGATAACATCAGACAGTTAGAGGGTTCTCTAAACCGGGTCATTGCCTTCTCCACCCTGGTAAGGGCCGAACCTACCATAGACCTGGCCATGCAGGCACTCGAGGATATCGCCACCAGGAAGCCAATACTCAACTCCATCTCACCAACAAAAATAATTGATCTGGTCGCCAGTAGCTTTAAGCTGTCGTCCGCCGACCTTATCAGCCGCAAGCGCGATAGAGAAACCTCTCTGGGCCGCCAGGTAGCCATGTACATCCTCAGAGAGAAAACCAGTTGCTCCCTGGAACAAATCGGTAAAGAGATGGGTGGCAGAGACCATTCCACCGTCATCCACTCCTGTGAAAAAATAACCGCCGCCCTGCGAAACTCCTCACCCCTGAAGCGCAGAGTAAACACCATCTTACGCCAGCTAACCTAAAAACTACCCCCTCCACCACGAAACCCTCTTTCCACAAACCATCCTCACCGCATGAACACTTTTTGCACCTCCTGATAAAAAAACTCACCCTGAAACACTCTCCCAGCGTCTTCTTTAAAAGCATGTTCCTTTGTTGATAGACAGGGGGAACTCAGCTTAAAATAATAGCGAATTTCGGCAAAGAGCTTCGCCTACGCTCCAGTTATTACCACTACTATGAATATGATGATTAATATTTAAACTGTATATTTGATAGCACTTAGAATTATAATATTAATAGAGATGTGGACAAGCGGTATGGAGGTAATGTATTTAAACTATGTATGACCGGGTGGAAATAATAGTTAGTGCTGGAAAAGGCGGCAACGGAGTGGTGAGTATGCGCCGGGAGAAGTTCGTGCCGTACGGAGGTCCTGATGGTGGCGATGGGGGTGATGGTGGAAACGTGATTTTCAGAGCGGATGCCAGCCCCACCAGCCTGCGAAGTTTTAAGCATAAGAGAATATACCGCGCTGGCTCTGGAGGGGACGGCAAGGGTAAGAAAATGCATGGTAGGAATGGTGAGGACCTGATAATACCGGTGCCGTTGGGGACTATGGTCATCGACAAAACGCAGTTTACTGGCGATGCACTTATAGCAGATCTGGAGAGGGCCGGTCAGCAGGCTACTGTTGCCATTGGGGGTAAAGGCGGGTTGGGTAATATTCATTACGCCTCGTCGATCAACCAGACGCCGCATCTGGCTCAAAAAGGAGAGACGGGGGAAGAAAAAGCCCTGATACTGGAGTTAAGGCTCATTGCCGATGTGGGTATAATCGGCTTCCCGAACGCCGGTAAATCAACCCTGCTTTCGAATGCTTCTGCTGCCAGGCCGAAGATTGCGGACTACCCCTTTACCACCCTGGAGCCGGCCCTGGGCGTGGTTGAGGTCGGGAGGGAAAGGTTAGTCATGGCCGAGATACCGGGGCTGGTGGCTGGGGCTCACCTTGGAAAGGGATTAGGCCACGATTTTTTGCGGCATATCACCCGCACTAAAATAGTGCTTCACTTGGTTGATGGCAATTCGGCGTCTCCGGTGGAAGACATGGTGATGGTAAATGTGGAACTCAGCCTGTATGATTCGGCACTGGCGAAAAAACCGCAGCTGGTGGCGGTTAACAAGATTGACTTACCCCAGGTGAAGGCTCGTTTAGCCGAGATTAAGGCTGGTTTTTCTGATAGCGGAGTAGATGTTAATTTCATTGCCGCGTCTACCGGTGAAGGGGTATCGGCGCTGATGCAAAAAGTGGCGGAGCGGCTGCAGGCTCTGCCCGGTGGTAATGAAGTGCCTCTCGCGGTGCCGAAGAAGATTTTCCGGCCTCAGCCAGCGGATGCCAGGAGCAGGGTGCGTAAAGATGGGGATGCTTTTGTGGTGATGCAACCGGACCTGGAGCGGCTGGTGGCCGGAAGCGATACCAGCAGTATTGAGGTGCGGGGGCAACTGAGGCAGCGAGTTATCAGGGTTGCCGGCAAGGCTCTGGAGAAGGCGGGCATAAAGCCTGGAGATAAAGTGCGTTGCGGG
>JAHJRU010000179.1 GCA_018830745.1 Chloroflexota bacterium | reverse complement strand
CAGCTTTCACCATCGTTTATTTTACTTCTTACCAGTCCCCTATCGTGGCTGGCTTCTAAGACAGCAATCTCACTGAGGAGCGCTGAGAATATCTGTATGTCAGTTGACCTTCGCAGTGCTTTTAGTTGACTCATTGCCATAATACCTGCCCATAATGCAGTACCAAATAAAATCAAGGTGGCTATTACTTGAGCCCAATCCGGTGAAATCCCCAAAAAATGGTATGGCATCTCAGCCCTTCCGCCCGACAGCTACACCTTATGGCCACACTTCGGACAATATTTAAACCCGGGGAACATCTCGATATACTCCGGAGAATGCTGCAACCAGTACGCGTCAGCCAGTAGTGCCTGGCCTATAGCCACCAAATCAGCATCTCCATCCTTTATAAGCATCTCCGCCTGCTCAATAGTATTTATACCACCGGTGGCGATTACCGGGACCGTCACCACTTCCTTCATAAGCCGGGAAAGCATCGGCAACTGACCCTCTGGCCGGGAGGTACTGGTGCGCTGGGAGTCTTCCCGCCCTCTGGGCGGAGAAACGCCAACCACCACGCGAACAAAATCCAAACCTGCCTTTACCAGTTCCTCGGTAATATTTCGGGTGTCCTCAAGAGTAAGTCCATCCGCCACTATTTCATCATGCGGCACACGGCAACCGAGAAATAAGTCTGAACCGACATTCTCCCTGACCGCACGAACGACTTCTAAAGGAAACCGCAGTCGATTCTCCCAGCTCCCCCCATATTCATCCGCCCTCAGGTTGGTATGGGGCGATAAGAACTGCTGGATTAAAAACGCCGCCGAACAATGAAGCTCGATGCCATCAAAACCAGCTTCCCTGGCTCTCCGGGCTGCCTCGCCGAAAGCGGAGACCAGATTCTGAATTTCACCGCTGGTGAGCTCACGAGGGGTCTCCGCTAAGTCAGGTAGAGACACTGAGGAAGGACCCACCGGCTGCTCACCGGTCACCGCCGAGCGTGCCCTGATGCCACCGTGCATGAGCTGGACGGCAATCCTGGCACCATACCCATGCACCACTTCGACCACAGAACGCCAACCGGCAACCTGTTTATCCTGGCTAATCTTATGGGCTCTACCAAATAATCCACCCCCTTCAGCAACATAGGCACCGCCGGTTATTATCAAGCCGGCTCCCCCCTTGGCCCGCGCCCCATAGAAGTCAATGACTTCCCGGGTTACTTCACCACCATCGGTGGCTATTGACAGTAACATCGGAGATAAAACTACCCGGTTACTTAACTCAACTCCACCTATGTTAACGCTGCGGTACAGTTCAGACGCTGCCATCCGTCTAACCTCCTTATTTATACCTTATGTCAAACAACCCGGCTCCTGCGGGTAAACCAGACAACTATGCCAACGATTAAGGCTCCAGCACCAATATCAATGCGCCACCAGCCAGATTTGATGGGAGAATATGTTCCAGCCTCAAATACTACGCATAAGATGTGGCAGCCACAAAACCAGCGGCTCGTAGAAGAGAAGCGCCAGCAACACTATCAAGTCGCAACCCAGAAAAGGCAAAGCGGCTTTATAGCAATCCCCCATAGTAGTACCCGGAGGGGCTACTCCCTTCATAACGAAGAGGGCCAGACCGAAGGGAGGTGACGTGGCTCCCATCTCCAGCGTGAGGAGAAAGATTACGGCAAACCATATCGGGTCAAACCCCAGGGCAATGATAACCGGCACAAACAAGGGGATGGTGAGCATTAATATCGCTGCCAGGTTGATAAACATACCGAGAAATAGAGACACCACCAGCACCGCCCCGACAATAAAAAGGGGTTCAAATGGCAGACCCAGAGTAAAATTGACCAGTGCCCGGCTGGCACCCGAGAAAGCCACAATCTGGCTGAATGCCGTTGCTCCGGCGATAATCATGAAGACCATTACGGTAACCCGCACGGTGCTCATGATTGACTCTTTTACCAGGGTCCAGTTCAACCTTTTATATACCGCTGCCAGAATGAAGGTTCCCAGAGCACCGGTAGCGGCTGCCTCACTTGGAGTGGCTATACCCAGGAATATCAGCCCGACTACGAGGAAAAAGATAAACCCCAGCGGCAGTACATAACGCAATATACCCAGCAATCTCTCGGACCAGGACGCGGTTACTACTTCATAAGCCGGAGCAATAGAGGGCTGCAACTGACAGCGCAGGATGATATAGGTGGCATAAAGCACCGCCATCAATATGCCGGGAACGATTATGGCTATCAAAATCCGGCCCACGGAGATTTCAGCAACAGCTCCAAGCAGCACTGCCAATCCACTGGGCGGAATCATTATAGCCAGGCCACCGCTACCCAGGATAGGACCCAGGCTCATCGGCTTCTTGTAGCCACGCCTTTCCATCTCCGGCACCAGCACTGACCCCAGCATAGCCACGCTGGCCATGCTGGCACCGCTCAGAGTAGCGAAGATGGTCCCTCCTCCAACGGCCAGTAACCCCAACCTCCCAGGCAGGCGTCCCAGCCACTTGTCCAGCACGTCCATCATATGAGGGGCAATGCCGGAGCGGAACATTACCTCGCCCATAAGAAGGAACAACGGGATGGGCAACAGGGTAAAAGAACCTACGGCGGCAAACAGGCTTTCCAGGAGCTGCCCCAACCCCGCCGAACCACCCCAGTAGAGATACATAAAGACCACGTTTGCCGTGAGGAAGCTGAAAGCCACCGGCATACCAGCGGCCATTAAAATGAGCACACTACCGAAGAACAGTAGCAGCAAAATCTGCCATTCCAATCAACTTCACCTCACAGCGTTATTCTATGGATTTTCCAGGATTTCATGATACTCCCGGCTTACTCAGATAGCCGTAAGCGCGACGGGCGAATTGTATGGTGAGCAGCAACATACCCAGGGGCACGATAAACTGCAGACTAAAAGCCGGAATGTTCAGTACGTCTCCGAAGACGTAACCGGTCCGGGCATAGTCAATATTCTTACCTATCCCATACAAGGTAACAATGCCACAGACAATGGCCGCTAAGGCGGATGTAATACCATTGGTCAGCTTGCGGGGCTTACCACCCATACGGATCAGTACGATATCCATCACCACGTGGCCCTCATCCCGCAGCACCCAGGCAGCGCCCAGGTAAAGGATAAATATCATAGCATACTGGGTGAACTCAATTGTCCAGGGTATGGGACGGTTAAGGAAATAACGCATGACAACATCCACACTTACCTCTATCATCATCAGGGCAACCAGAATACCGGCGACGACGCTAAAGATGTTGAGGATACGATTAAACACAGTTTTAAACATCATTATTACTTCCTGCCATATCCTTGACGCAACCCAACTTTGAACTACCGAACACCCGCCTACCCCGCTTGGTGCGGATAGACGGGTGTTCGTAAACAAGTACCCTGAAACGACGCAAAATCAACCATGATTTTCTTATCAGTATTACTTAATCGCCTTGACCAGCTTCAGGTATTCAGCGGCAGTGTCTGGTAACTCTTTCAGGTATTTTTCAGCCTCAGCCGCATAAGAGATGCTGATGAACTTCTCCGCATCCGCCGCTGAGAAAGAGATGAACTCCGCCCCGGCATCCTGGAATACCTTCTTG
>JAHJRU010000178.1 GCA_018830745.1 Chloroflexota bacterium | reverse complement strand
CGGTCTAAGATATGCAAACCAAGCGTTCACGGTAACGCATTTTAAAGTTGCACTTGAAGATTTTGATAGAGCCTTGGGATCAGCTTGGGATGAATGCATATATCATTGCCAGCATAGTCTAGAAGCAGTAAGGGACTATTTCGGAGATGAAAAGAGTGGTTGGGAATCGATGCGAAGAGAACTAGGATTAGAGGAATCGGAGCTAAGACAGGTGACAGACTTTTCCGAAAAGTATATAAGGCACGGCTCTAACAGGGAAAAACTTTATCACCTCACAGATAAAGGCAAGCATCAGAAAGCTCGGAACTCACTAAAGACTTGTCACAAAGTAATAAGATTATTTGCCGATTATTTGAATAACAACGGTTCTCATTTTTCTATGATTCATAACAAAGGCGAGTTGATATACTCCTTTACTGATAATTTAATATGAATTAAGAAGAAAACGCACCCTCAACTAAATGCTATGTATAAATGGAATCCAGAAGAATACCAGACCAGTTCCCCCAACCAGAAGAAATGGGGAACGGAATTACTTGACAAGCTCAGCTTCGGTGGCGGGGAAAGGGTTCTGGACATCGGCTGCGGGGACGGGCAAATCACCGCCTTAATCGCTCAGAGAGTACCCCACGGCTCTGCCCTCGGCATAGATAGCTCGGCGGACATGGTGAAACTGGCACAAAGTAATTTCCCGCCGGAAGACTATCCCAACCTGTCCTTCCGGTTAAAAGATGCCCGCCAGCTTGATTTCACCGAAGAATTCGACATTGTTTTCTCCAACGCCACCCTCCACTGGGTCATCGACCACGCGCCCGTCTTGGAAGGAATAAAGAGAAGCCTGAAACCTTCAGGGAAGATTCTGCTGCAAATGGGCGGCCAGGACAGTGCCACGGAACTGGTAAGCATCCTGGATAGTATGACCGGAGAGGAGAAATGGGCCAGGTACTTTGACCGCTTCACCTTCCCTTATGGATTCCACGGCCCGGAAAAATACCGGCGCTGGTTGAACACCACCGGCTTCAAGGTAAAGAGAGTTGAGCTGATACCCAAAGACATGGCTCACCAGGGGGAAGCCGGATTAGCCTCGTGGATACGGACCACCTGGCTTCCCTACACCCAGCGGGTGCCGGATTCCTCACGTGAAGAATTCATCAAAGAAATTATAGAACGCTACATTAAAAAATACCCGCCGGACGGTGACGGCGTTATCCACGTTCCGATGAACAGACTGGAAGTGGAGGCGGAGAAATGACCGAACAGGATAGAAAGATAAAGAAAGTCAGCATTGGCGGTTTCCTAAAGGCAAGTAAGTAGTTGAAATGTCCAAGCCACGCAATTACCAGACAGAAGCCATCATCATCAAGAAGACCAAGCTGGGTGAAGCGGATAGAATACTTACCCTGTATACCCCCCATCTGGGTAAAATTCAGGGCGTCGCCAAGGGGGTGAGACGTCCCAAAAGCAAGATGGCCGGCCACCTGGAACTGCTTACCCACAGCCAGGTATCGCTGGCTCGCGGGAGAAACCTGGACACCATCACCGGCAGCCAGACCATCAACAGCTTCCTCCCCCTGAAAACCGACCTCTGGCTTTCTGCCTGCGCCCTCTACGTCACCGAGCTGGTCAACCAGTTCACCCCCGACCATGCTGAAAATCGTCCCCTGTTTGACTTACTGCTGGAGACGATGCACCTGTTATGCCAGACCGACGGCAACGAGCTGATACTGCGGTATTTCGAGCTGCACCTCCTTAATGCGGTTGGCTACCGCCCTGAACTTCGGCACTGCGTTTCCTGCCGGGAACCACTGGAAGCTACCACCAACTCATTCTCCCCCGGTGTGGGCGGTATGCTGTGCCCCGGCTGCCGACCGCATCAGCCCCTGTCCTATCCCGCTTCAGTTAATGCCCTCAAGGTGCTGCGGCTCCTGCAGGGCGACGATTACACCACCGTCATCAGGCTAAAAATCAATCGCGGTCTATCCGGTGAGGTATTGGGCTTAACCCGGCAGTACCTGCGGCACCTCCTGGAACGGGAGTTAAAGTCCGCCGCCTGGCTGGACACGCTGCGAGCCCAGATGTCATCCGACCACAGCCCTTTACTGTAAGCTGAGGATAACCTATAATAACCTGAGTAAGCATATCGTGGCTGGAGGTCTCGGCACTCAGCCATTTTGCTGATACCACTGAGGACAAAATATTGAGATGACATCCAGATTAGAGCAGATAATCAAGCAACGACAGGAAAAACTGGAGCGCATTCGCGCGCGTGGCATTAATCCCTATCCCTACGGCTACCGCCGCACCCACACGGCACAACAGGCACTGGAACTGCTGGTCCAGCAGGAAGAAGGCAAGATTAAAACGCCGGTGGTCAATCTCGCCGGACGTGTCATGGCTCACCGGCCTTTCGGTAAGATTGCCTTCCTTGACCTGCGCGACGGCTCGGGAAGGATTCAGCTCTACTTCTCCAATGAGAATCTCAGCCACACCAGCAGCCAGCTACTCGAGGAGATAGACATCGGTGATATTATAGGCGTCACCGGAAAGCTCATCCGCACCAGGAAGGGAGAACCCACCGTGGAGGCAAGTGATTTTACTCTGCTGGCGAAATCGCTGCAACCCCTGCCGGAGAAATGGCACGGACTCAGCGACATAGACAAACGCCACCGCCAGCGCTACCTGGACCTTATCGCCAACTCGGAAGTGAAAGAAATTTTCGAAAAGCGCAGCCGTATTATCGCCGCCATACGCCAGTTCTTCAATCAGCGAGGCTTTATCGAGGTTGAAACACCGGTGCTGCAGGCGTCACCTGGAGGCGCTTTAGCCCGACCGTTTGTCACCCACCACCACACCCTGGATGAGGACTTCTACCTGCGTATTGCCCCCGAGCTTTACCTCAAGCGGTTGATTGTCGGTGGTTTTGATAAGGTATACGAACTGGGGCGCATCTTTCGCAATGAGGGCCTCTCTACCAAGCACAACCCCGAGTTCACCATGCTGGAAAGCTATGAAGCCTATGCCGACTACAATGACGTGATGGAAATGGTGGAGGAAATGGTGGCTGAAATCTGCCAGCAGGTCCTGGGCACCGACCAGGTTGAGTATGGCAGCGAGATTATCAGCTTCAAGCCGCCGTGGCAGCGACTGGACCTGCGGCAGGCAATTATCAAATACGGCGGTATTGATTTCAACCAGTACCCCGATGCCGAATCCCTGGGCGCCGCCATGCGCCAGTTAAAGATGGAGGTTGACCCGCAAAAGGACCGCAGCCGGCTGATAGACGAACTTCTCTCCACCTTCGTCGAGCCCAACCTCATTCAGCCCACTTTCCTGGTGGACTATCCCGTAGAAATGTCGCCGCTCTCCAAGACCAAACCCGATAACGAATGCCTGGTGGAGCGCTTTGAGGCTTTTGTCGGAGGCATGGAAATTGCCAATGCCTTCACCGAGCTCAACGACCCCGTTGACCAGCGACAACGCCTTGTCGAACAATTCGAGCAGCGTCAGGCGGAAGACATGGGGGAAAGCACCTTTGACGAGGACTTCCTGGTGGCGCTGGAGCACGGTATGCCGCCTACCGGAGGGCTGGGAGTGGGTATCGACCGCCTGGTGATGCTGCTTACCAACCAGCAGTCAATTCGCGAGGTTATATTATTCCCTCAGTTGAGAGAGAAACCGTGAGAAAACAAAATTAAAAGGGCTGGTGCATGAATGTCTAAAGGAGAATTAATAGCCATATAGACGCCAGCAAAAAGAATGTATCCCTGGAAGTATTGATGGGGGTCATCACCACGCATATTCAGGAAATAAGAAGGATAGTTAGTTAAGTGACCGAGG
>JAHJRU010000177.1 GCA_018830745.1 Chloroflexota bacterium | reverse complement strand
AGATTGCAGCAACGACGAACAGGTCAAAATATTTGTACAAGACATTGATGACAGTGATGATTACATGATTGCAACAACTAGAAAAACTGAATTGAATACTTTGCTTCTTCAAGATCATTTGCTTACTTCTACTCACCTTGCCAGTAAAATATCATTACAAAAAGCTCTTGAGCCATATGAAAACAAGTACCCACAAACTAAAGATTTCCTTAAATATGTGGTTGTACCTTACTTCACATTTGACAATGACTCCAACTGTCCAGTTACCACTTTAACAAGTTCTGAATCCCTATCCGCAGTAACCAAGATTTTCGCTACTATCAATACTACCGGTAAGACCCTCACGCCTATTGAAATTGTTACAGCTATTCTTTTTTCACATGACATCAACCTGAAACATGATATTAAGGAATTCCATGAAGCATCAGATTATCTTAGTAACATGGATAATGATGGGGAGATTTTGCTTCAGACTATTGCCTTATTAGCTGGTCAGTCCCCTAAGAAATCAATGCTTCCAAAAACAATTACTTATGACCGTTTCAAGGACCACTACGCTGAAGCATTAGACTTACTTGATATGGCTGGACAGTTCTTAACTACAGAATTGGGTGTAGGTTTCAAAGATACAAGAAAGCTAATACCATACAATTCCATACTTGCCCCTATGGCGGTATGCTTTAAAGAGATAAAAGGTCTAAAAGGTAGTGAGAGGAGCAAAGCGCTTGAGAAGATTGAAACATGGTTCATAGGAGCTGCACTTGGCCAACGTTACATACAAGGTGTTGGCAACAAACAGGAAACTGATACAAGAGACATGAAAGAGTGGATAAGAAAAGCCAATCCTGAACTTAAGCCCACATGGATTAATAGTGTTCACATATCAATAGACATGATAAAAGAAGCCTCACCGAATGGATCAATTGGAAAATTGATAAAATGTCTTATCAATCGCGAAAAGCCTAACGACCCGCTCGAACTAACCAAAATTGGCTATTATGATGATGCGGATGAACCTCCCGAAGACCACCATATCTGGCCTAAGAAATTCTGTACTGAACACATCCCTGATTGGGACAAGAATCATGATTCTACCGAATGCGCCTTGAACATGATACCTGTCGCTCCCAAGACAAACAGGAAATGGACCAATATGGACCCCAATAACCAAATGAACGATGTGAAAACTAAAATACCTAATGAGGCTAAGAGGAAGCAGATTTTCGAGAAACTACTTCTTTCCGATGAATGTGTTCAAATACTAGAGAGACCTAATAAGACAAAGAAAGATTACCAAGACTTTCTAGATGCTCGCTTCAAGAGTTTATCTAATAAACTTGCAATATATGGGTTCACTCTTGGAGAAGAAGAGTATGAAGATGATGCGCCTAGTGAATAATATAAAATCATACCTCCATCCACTTACTCCTCTTCCTCCCCATTCTTCGCTGATTCGGCGCCTTCCTCCTGAAGCTGGTCCATAATCCGGGCTGCCCGGGGATAGCCGATGTGCATGCGGCGTTGCAGGAAGGAAGTGGAGATATGCTTATGCTCCTTCGCCAGCTGCCGGGCAGCATCCAGAAGCGGGTCCGCCCTGGCGATTCCCATGCTGGCTATGGTGGGTAAAAGTTCATCAAGCCTGAGGGCAGCCGCTTCATCCCTCCGCTGGTTGCTCCAGAAATATACCAGTCTCTCCGTCTCGGGGTCGGAGACGTAGCAGCCCTGAAGGCGCTTGGGTTTAGCCGCCTCGGTGGGTGAATACAGCATATCCCCTTTGCCCAACAGCTTCTCCGCTCCACCGATGTCCAGTATGGTGCGCGAGTCCACCTGGGAGGTGACGGCAAAGCTGACGCGGGTGGGGAAATTGGCTTTGATTAAACCGGTGACCACGTCCACCGATGGCCGCTGCGTAGCCACGACGAGGTGAATACCGGTAGCCCGAGCCATCTGCGCCAGGTGGCAGATAATATGCTCGACCTCATCGAAGCCAGCCATCATAAGGTCAGCCAGCTCATCGATAATCAGAATCAGGAAGGGCATACGCTCATCGCCCTGCCGGTTCCGATTGTAAGCCTCTATGTTCCGGGCACCGACTCTGGCCAGTATTTGATACCGTTTATCCATTTCCTCGTTGAGCCACCGCAGGGTAAACAGGGCTTTTTTGGTGTCCACTATGACCGGTGTAGCCAGGTGGGGGATGCTGTTAAAGGGTGTAAGCTCCACCCGTTTGGGATCGACCATTATAAACTTGATGTCACTGGGCGTATTGTGCATCAGGAGACAGCAGATAATGGAATTCAGGCAGACCGTTTTGCCGCTACCGGTAGCGCCGGCAATGAGCAGGTGGGGCATTCTGGTCAGGTCACCGGCTACAGCCTCTCCGCCGGCACCTTTACCCATAGCCAGACCGAGCTTGGACTTGGCCAGCGTTTTCTGAAAGGCATTGGTCTCTATCACGTTACGGAGGCTGACCACGCTTGAGATGCGGTTGGGCACTTCAATGCCGACCACTGATTTACCGGGCACCGGGGCTTCGATTCTGATAGAGGGCGCCGCCAGCGCCAGGGCAAGGTCGTTAGCCAGAGAGGTGATTCGCTCCACCTTAACCCTGGTCTTGGTAACCTCCTCGCGCCTGACCTGGATATTGCCGTCCTTGTCCCGCTCTTTGATTTCCTTTACTTTTCTGTCCCAGCCCGGCTCCACACCGAACTGGGTTACGGTGGGCCCGGCGTTTATCTGCATCACTTTGACTTCGACACCATAGCTGGCGAGGGCGTCTTCAATCAGTTGGGCTCTCTGGTTATTGTCGGCCTGACTGAACTCCGTCTCCGGCGCGACATCCAGGATGTCAATGGGCGGCAGTTGCCAGCCATCGACCATAATTGGTGTCGGTGATTCACCGTATTTCTTCCAAACCTCCTGGGCTACCTGCTTTAGGTCAGCGGGTGTCTGGTCAGGCGTTGACTCCGCGGTGGCGGTTGCCGGTTCGGCATCGGTTGAAGGATGAGCCTCACTTGTTTCTGCTGATATGCCCCTTTTGGGTATGATTTCCGGTGGCACGATTACCTCTGGTGGTTTTACCGGCTCGGCCGGAGGTCTCCGGGGCTCAATCGGCGGGCGAAGTGGCGGCTGATAGCCTTCACTGACTGGGCGAGGTGGTGGGGGTGTTGGCTCTTTTTCCGGGGGCCTGGCTATCCAGGATACCAGAGCCGTCAACGCATGCCAGCAAGCCTTTGGCGCCATTAATACGATACCGAGAAAGACCAGCCCTAATACCCTGAGGACGCCTTCGGTATTCTGGCCGCCAATTATATTCATGCCGATGCGACCGCCGACATCGAAAAGGGCTAATATTCCCCAGATAGTGGCAAAAAAAGCCACTCCAGCCAGCCATTTATTCCACAGGTTGAGCTTCCATTGGCGGGCTACGGATAACAGGTACTTCCGTAGAATTACCCCTATGATGATGAGCAGGGCCAGCATCGAGAGAACCAGCCCCCAGCCAAAAAGTTCCAGAGTTTTTAGTAGTACGTTATTGACCCAGGTGACTATGGCTGACTGTTGCCAGTACAGTAGCGCGGCCACCAGAATAATCAGAGCCAGCCATCTTACCCATGATAGGGCGAAGAGGCGGAAAAGCTGCCCCCCCGACGATTTGCGTGAGGGTTTTGCCCTTGCATCAGGCTTAAATTTATCCTTCTTTTTAGCCATCCGTTTGCTTCAGCTACACCTTGACCATAAAGGGGAAAATCATGGGGCGGCGTTTGGTCTGCTCGTAGTAGAAATTATTTAAAACGTCTCTTACCTTATTATTGATAAAGCCCCAGTCAGCCGGTCGGTCGTTGCCATGGTCCAGAGCACGGACAACCAGGTCGCGGCTGGCGTCTAACATCTCTTTGGATTCTCTGCTGTCCACAAAACCCCGTGTTACAATGTCCGGACGACCTACCAGCTTACCGCTTTGCCGGTTGATAGCGATAATGACCATTACTATGCCATCCCGTGAGAGCATCTTGCGGTCGCGAAGAACGACACTGCCGATGTCACCCACGCTCAGACCATCGACATACACATTGCCGCAGGAAGTCTTGCCGGTGATCTTGGCTGCCTGAGGGCTGAGCTCGAGTATATCCCCATCTTCAAGCACCAAAATGTTTTCACCAGGCAAGCCTACTGACTGGGCTAAGTTGGCGTGGAGTTGTAAGTGGCGATATTCGCCGTGGATGGGCATAAAGAACTTGGGTTTAACCACGTTTAGCACCAGCTTCAGTTCTTCCTGGCTGGCGTGACCGTGGACGTGAACCTGTTCCTGTCCACGATAAAGCACCTGGGCTCCCTGTTTGAACAGGCTATTTACGGTGCGGTGAATTACCGCCTCATTGCCGGGGATAGGAGATGCAGAGAAAACCACCGTGTCCCCGCGAATGATGTGAAGCTGGTGGTGGTCTCTATTTGCTATGCGGACCAGAGCCGATGTCGGTTCCCCCTGACTGCCGGTGGTAACGAAGACAATTTTGTTGCGGGGCAGCCCCCGGAGTTCGTCAAGTCGTGCCAGTACACCATCAGTATCGTTGAGATAGCCCAGTTCCAATGACATCCGAACGGTATCTTGCATACTGCGGCCTACAATGGAAACGCGGCGCTGGTATTTGGCGGCGGCGTCAATGACCTGCTGAATGCGGGAAATCAGTGACGAGAAGGTGGCCACTATCACCCTTCCCGGTGCTTGAGCGATGACGCTGTCCAGGGCTTCGCCTACCACTTTTTCCGAAGGGGTGTAGCCCGGGAGTTCAGCGTAGGTGGAGTCAGACATTAGGAGTAAAACACCCTGAGTCCCAAGTTGAGCCAGTCTGGCCATGTCGGTTGGTTGACCGCTGACAGGTGTATAGTCAATCTTGAAGTCGCCGCTGTGGACAATAATGCCCAGGGGAGTATGTATGATTATACCTACGGCATCAGGAATGCTGTGGGTAACCGTGAAGAACTCGATCCTGAATATTCCCAGATTGAACTTTTCGCCAGTTGGCATAACTTTAAGGTCGGCTTTGGCGCGCGCCCGCCGTTCCTTCAGTTTAACTGAAATAAGACCACTGGTGAGCTTGGTAGAGTATATCGGCACATCGATGTCAAGCTGGGGTAGCAGGTAGGGGAGGGCACCAATATGGTCTTCATGCCCGTGGGTGATGATTATACCTCTTATGTGCTCCCGTTTCTCCAGCAGATAGGTGATATCCGGAATTACCAGGTCAACGCCAAACATTTCTTCTTCGGGGAACATAAGTCCGGCATCGATGATGATGATGTCGTTTTCGTATTCCATCACCATCATGTTCTTGCCGATTTCACCCAGTCCGCCGAGAGGGATAATCTTTAGTCTTGGTTTAGCCATAATCTTAACCCTATAACATGCTTAATTGCTCTGGCTGCGGGCTGTCCTGGACGATACTTTCTGACTCGGCAAGTAATGCGGGAATCTTAAGCATATCATCCTCTATCGCCTGGCGCAGGCTTTGCTGGTGAAGAGCCGCGGCGGGGTGATACATGGCGAAGTAGATAATACCGTCTCGCTTCTGCGCCGTGCCGTGAATCTTGCTTATAGTCTTACCGGGGAAAAATTGGGCCATGGAGTAGCGTCCCAGGGTGACAATCATCCTGGGACGTATCAACTCAATCTGGGCTTGCAGCCAGTGGTGGCAGTTCTGTATTTCTGATGGTAAAGGGTCGCGGTTCCCCGGTGGGCGGCACTTAATTACATTGGCAATGTAGACCTGCTGTCGTTTCAGGTTTATGGAGGCTAGTAACTGTTCCAGGTACATTCCGGCTTGACCGACAAAGGGGCGGCCTTGCTGGTCTTCATGAAAGCCAGGACCCTCGCCGATGAGCATAATCTCGGCATTCTCTGGCCCTTCCCCGGGGACAACGCGGGTTCGATTTTTTGATAATACCTCGCACTTGGTACAGGTGAGGATTTGCTGGCAAAGTTCGCTTAGTGTTGACATAGCATATTGTGTTCTAAGTAAATGGTGGCAGTATTAACCTTTTGACTATGATAGCACGGGCAATATGTCAAGTCAATTTGGACATAAAGGGGTCAGGTGGGTTTGTTTTTTACTGGTGGTGTACCCGGCTCTGCTGGTAGCCAAGGTCGAAAGCCTTGATATTGATGGTGGCAAGTTTGGCCGGGAAGTGAGCCTGGATGGCTTCCTTTATGGTGTCTAGTTTTATGGGCAATTGGCCCGCGCCGAAGGCGGCGCCAAGCATTACTATATTAGCCGATAAGGAACTGCCGGCTTCCACCGCTATTTCCCTGGCATTTAAGCTGATTATCTCGCTGGACACCTTGTTCAGCCGGGCTATGATTTCATCCATGGCCGGGTAAGTGCTTTCCCCGAGAGGTACTGTAAAGGGTACTGTGGTCTCGGTGTTTAGTATCACTTTGCTTGACGGTGACAAATGTGTGCTATTCCGCAGTGCTTCAGATGGCTCCAGGGCAATAAGAATATCACCCTTGCCCGCAGGGATTAGCGGTCCATATACGTCACTGCCCAGCCTGATGATGCTCACGACGGGGCCGCCTCTTACCGCCATGCCCAGGACCTCTGAGCCCCTGACATTTATTCCGTCTCTGACGGCGGCATTGCCCAACAACTCCGAGATTAGGATAACACCTTGTCCACCGACACCAGCAATGAGAACATTATATTCGGCTACTATTCTGGCACCCCCTTTAGTATGGCGTGATACGGGCAGGTGTAAACACAAAGGCCGCATCCGGTACACAGCGTATCGTCTATTATTGTACGGCCGTCATCTTTGGTTATGGCCGGACAGCCGAGGAGCTTGATGCAGGCCTCACACTTGCCGTCACACCTTTCCTGGTCAATATGGTAGATGATGGTTTCTTCTCCAGCTTTCTTCTTATTCCGCTGGTCGATTATGGTGCAGGGTCTGCGGGAAACCACCACCGAGGGACCATTGAATCTGATGGCTCTTTCCATCACATCGGTGGCCTGCTTTAAGTCAAACGGGTCAACGACCTCGACGAATTCGACGCCGCATGCCCGGGCGATGTCTTCCGGCTTAACCATGGTGGTCTTCTCTCCGGTGGCGGTGTAGCCGGTGCCCGGATGGGGCTGGAAGCCGGTCATAGCGGTAGCCGTGTTGTCCAGTATGACCATGGTTACCTTAGCCTTGTTGAAGACGGCGTTCAGTAAAGCTGGTATGCCGGAGTGGAAGAACGTTGAATCGCCCAGCTGGCCGATTACGGGTGTGTCAAGCACGTGAGCCAGACCATTGGCAATACCGAAGCTGGCCCCCATACAGAGAACGACGTCCATTGACTCTATTGGCGGCAGGTAGGACAGGGTGTAGCAGCCGATATCGCCGGGATAAACTGCTTCCGCGTCCTGTCCGTACTCCCTGGCTACCCTTTTGCCAGCCATCTTCAGGGCATATTGGGATGCACGGTGGGGACAGCCGGGGCAGAGAGTAGGGGGTCTAGCCGGCAGAAGGGGGGCTAATTCTGCGCCTAATTTGTCAATTGCGGCGAAATCAATCGGGAGTCTGGAATTTGTCAGGCGGGCAATGGCTTCGGTTAAGAGTCTGGTTGATAATTCACCGACCAGTGGTATAAGGTCCTTGCCGTGAATGTTTACCCGGATATTGGACCCTCCGGCGATGGCTTTTACGTGAAGCTCAACGAAGGGGTCTAGCTCCTCTGCCACCAGCACCTCAGGTACCGCCTCCAGTAGTTCTTTTACCAGTCGTTCAGGGAGGGGATGGGGGGTGCCAATCTTGAGCAGGGAGACCTGGCCCTCAAGTCCCAGCCATTTCAGCGCTTCGCGGGTGTAACTATATGATAGACCGCAGGCGATAATACCTAACCGGGCACCATTTTTGAGTTCCAGATGATTACCGGGGAACGTATCCACGGCCTGCTTTATCTGGTTGAAGCGGTCAATCATCAGGGGTCTATTTTTTCTGGCCCCGGACGGGGTGAAGACCATGCGGGCGGGGTCTTTGGCGAAGTGTCCCTGTCGCCTCTCCTTGGATATTTCTCCCAGGGTTACATCACTACGGCCGTGGCTTATCCTGGTTACCGACCTTACCATGAAGGGGTGATGGAATTCTTCGGACAGGCGGAAGGCATCAACCATCATATCCCTGGCTTCGGCGACGGAGGAGGGCTCGAGAACCGGCAGATAGCCCTGTTCGGCAACATATCGACTGTCCTGCTCGCTCTGTGAACTCCATGCCCAGGGGTCATCAGCGACCAGCAGGACCATACCACCCCGCGCCCCGGCATAGCTGGCGGTCATAACGGCATCATGAGCTACGTTTAGCCCTACATGCTTCATTGATGCCAGGGCTCTGAGGCCGGACAGGCTGGCGGCAAAGGCAACTTCAAAGGCGACCTTCTCATTAGTGGACCATTCAACGTAGATGCCTAGCTGTTGGGCTACTCCGGCCAGGGTTTCCATTATCTCGCTGGAAGGGGTACCGGGGTAGGCGGCGGCTACCTGAACCCCGGCTTCGATGGCTCCCCTGGCAATGGCCTCATTGCCCAGCAGGAAAAGCCTTTCTCCGGGTGCATCAGAGCCGACGGTTAATTCTTTCACTCTTGCTCCTCCGTCTAATCCGTTAACGAAACATAGATGCCTGTTTGTAGCCTGTAGTTAATACGAAGTGAAACGTGGCAGGAATGCCGATTGATAGCGAACAGACGATTATATTTTCCCGGATGCTTTTTACTAACCACGCTGATTCTTTCTTTCCAGCTTACGGATTCAGGAGTGCAGGGTTAGGATTGCGCCAGGTAAAGATATATGCCGCTGCCATATATAATAGCATGAGTAGGCTGCCTGGTAAAATGGCGGCGATGAGGAATTTGATTATTCATCGCCGGGTGACCAGGCTGAAAACGCTAAAAATGACGCTTGGGGAGCCTGTCAAGAGGTGGTGAGCACGGGCAGCCTATGTTGTGGGGGTTGACAAATGCACTTGATTGAGCTTATATGTTACGTCATAATGATAGTCAGGCATAAAGGGTGGGGGATGCTATGATTGCTTCGATAACGCTTAATCCCAGTCTGGACGTGGTTATCACCGTTCACGGGCTGGCGGTAGATGAGACCAACCGCTGGACAAATCTGCACCTTTACGCTGGCGGCAAGGGTGTAGATGTATCACGGGCTGTTCATGAGATGGGTGGGCGGACTATTGCCTTTGGCTTCATCGGTGGTCCGGCAGGCAGGCAGGTGGAAATATTGCTTGATGAAGAGGGTGTGCCTTATATGTTCACCCCGATTAAACAGGAAACCCGGACCAACTTTATCATTACCGATACCAAGGTCTCGACACAAACCAGGATTGATGCTCCCGGGCCGCGTATCTCAAAGCGGGAGTTTGAGAGATTCCACCGTCGAATGGTGGATATTCACCCGAAGCCCAGTTTAGTGGTGGCTGGTGGCAGCATACCGCCCAGCCTGCCGGTGGACCTCTACTATGATATTATCACCGAAGTCAGCGAGTACGGGTTGAGATGTATCCTGGACGCTGAAGGTCAATGGCTTAAGGAGGGGTTGAAATCCAAGCCCTACCTGGTAAAGCCCAATGTGCGTGAAGCCGAGATATTGCTGAAGAAAGAGCTTCCAAGCGAGGAGTCTATTGTAGCGGCTGCCCTGGAGCTACTTGAGGCAGACATTGGGATAGCCGTTATCTCCACCGGTAAGAATGGGCTTATTGCGGCTACCAAGAAGAGGATTGTGAAGGCAGTTCCACCTGAGGTGCGGGTACGGAGTGCTGTAGGGGCTGGTGATTGTGCGGTGGCGGGGCTGGCTCTAAAGCTGGAACGAGACGAACCGTTGATAGAGGCTTGCCGACTGGCAGTAGCCATGGGAACAGCGGCGGTGTTGACCCCCGGCACCGAACTGTGTCATCGGGCTGATGTGGAGCGGCTGTTACCCCAGGTCCAGGTTTGGGAAATGACGGTTAAAGAGTGGTCGAAGAAGAGGGTCTTTGCGGCTGGCAACGCTTAAAACGGTTTTAAGCCGCTAACAGCCTTTTTATTTGCGGGATAGCTTTTTTAGCGGCTAGTTCTCCTTGCTGGATGCACTCGTCTGCTCGATCGAACTCATTGGGGCCTATGTGGGCTACTGCGGGTTCGATGGCGATATCGGCGTTCTTAAGGTTTGAGCTTGCCAGTGAATGTGTGCCGATATAGATGGACTGCATCAGTACGTGGAAGATGTTTGGCTCCTTGGTAGCTTCCGTTCCCTGTTTACGTAACCAGTAACTTTTATCCCTGGCTGTGGCATGGGGGAGCACATTGACGGCGATAGTAAGTTCGGCTCCCATGCTTTTAAGGACGCTTACCGGAACGGGATTAACCAGCACTCCATCAACCAGATACCGACCTTCCCGCTTGGCTACAATGAATATACCGGGGATGGAGATACTGGCTCTTACAGCCTCCACCACAGAGCCATCGTTCAGGACTAGCTCT
>JAHJRU010000026.1 GCA_018830745.1 Chloroflexota bacterium | reverse complement strand
TTCGAGACATAGATGGCAGATCCGTCAGTCATGAAGAAGCCAGAAAAATAATCTTGTCTAAGTACCAGGTACCCGAAGAAATACGCCGAGAGAGACGGCACCGTAAGACTCCGGGGAATTTCAAGTTACAAAAGAAACTGGGGGAGATGTTAGTACCCAGGGCACACGAGGCAGCTGCCGCTCCTCAACCTGTGGGCACCTAAACATCTCCCGGAATCCAGTTTAGCTGAGAGCTTTGGAGGCGTCAATATTAGGAGAGAATCCAGATTAACGCAAGAAAAAATGGAGGAAACTATCAATGCTGCTAACCAGGACAAAGTTAAACCTGATATTGAATAACCTGAGGGTATCAATCCCGAAGGACCTGGAAAAAGAATTGCTAGATCGGTATGGGAAGTTAGTCACTGATGATGAAGGACATATTTTTGAATTTACGGAACAGGATATTTGCGAGCAATTAAGGAAAAAGCTTAGCCCTTGACTTATTAGGATATCTAAACCATGGGTTATCTCTCCGGAAGATGGTAAATTGGAAAAAGAATAATAACAAGGTCAAGGAGATGGATAATTAAGCAAAAGCTGCGGGGGAAGGTATTATACAGGGCGTTCTTAAGTGCATCTCTGGATATACCTGAGATAGATACCTATCTCAAATTGCTTAAGTACGCCTTCGTCTTAATACCTTGATAAGCTATGGGGATGACTTCCTTAGACAATCACCAGATTATTCAGTTTCTATTTTCTTCTTTAGAGAGACAATCCTTTCAGCGACACTTTTAGCTGCCTGAGCCCCGGTAGTGTTCTTTTGCAGGTCTCTCGAAAGCTTACCGTCGCCGATGACATCCCGGACCCAGTTACTGAAATCGCTCTTGGTCTCGTTAACGTGATGACGGAAAGTCTCTTCCGTCATCTGCTCCAGAGCAACTTCCATTTCTTGCAGATTCTTCACGTAACGTCCATCATGGCACCAGAATTGTTTCTCCTGAGATACATCGCCTAATCTCTTTTCTGCGACCGACTTCGTTATTCTGACCATTTTGTTTACCTCCTATGTAAGTTAATAAAACCTTATTACGGGTTCATTTGTTTTTGCACCGGTGTTTCTTTCGCCTTTTTCCTTTTTCGGGGCTTCCAGCCGAGAATCTCCAGAAGGTCACCGACGATAGCATTATCCGGTCGTGTCGCGCTCGTAAGTGGTAAGTCTGGATTGATTCCATATTTGATGCGCCGTCCCTCCCTTTTCTTGGTGATGTAACCATCAGCTTCAAGGTCATTGATAATGTTGCGTGTCGCCTTTTCCGTGATACCTACTGTAGAAGAAATCTCCCGGGCGGTGATTCTTAGCTGCTGGGCAATTGAGCACAAAACCAGGGCGTGGTTGGTGAGGAATTTCCATCCCGGCATGGCTGCACCTCCTTGCTTGAGTTAGCTCAAAAATATTTTTAGAATTTCAGGCTATTTCAGGCTTGAAACCTATTGACAATTGCAACCTTTTGTGTATAGTATTTATTTAGGAATAATAATACCTGAATATTATAACAGGAATAAATAGTTATTACAAGTATTAACCATTATATAATTTTAATTCAAATGAAAATGGAAAGGAGCAAAGAGCAAGGTAAAGTGAAAACGCCATCTGTAGCCGCCAAGACTCAATCGGTATCTAAAACCAAAGGGCGTTCCGTTGGAAGTCATACCACAAATGAGGCAGAAGAGGAACCTCCTGGCAAATCTGACATTATTGTAAAACCGGAGGAGGAGCCTCCCAGTACTATCGCCGTCAACGGCTACAGTTTATTAAGAGATGTGCCCGATAGTCTTTGGAAAGACTGGAAGTGGCAATTTCGCAACCGGATAACCAGCATCAACCAGCTTGATCAATTCATCCCGTTATCATCCGAGGAAAAAGCGCAACTACAACTGGTGACCAGGCGCTATCCTCTGTCGGTCACCCCCTATTATCTATCGCTAATCAATCCTGATGACCCTGACGACCCGATAAGGAAACAGGCGGTGCCCTCTGTCCTGGAGATGACCATGAGCACAATGGGTCTGGAAGACCCGCTGGCGGAGAAAG
Organism: Chloroflexota bacterium; assembly: GCA_018830745.1. GTDB lineage: Bacteria > Chloroflexota > Dehalococcoidia > Dehalococcoidales > JAHJRU01 > JAHJRU01. The sequence goes on along the minus strand of JAHJRU010000026.1, from coordinate 6,743 downwards.
AGAACTCCGTGGTGCCCGGTCTGGTGCATCGTTATCCAGATAGAGCCCTGATGGTGCTTACCGATATCTGTCCCATCCTTTGCCGTCACTGTACCCGTAAGCGAGAATGGCGGCACGGGGGCTGGGTACGCTCCGAGGGCGAGATAAAAGCTATGCTGGACTATTTACGCCGGAATGAGGCTATCAGAGACGTCATTATATCTGGCGGCGACCCCCTAACGCTTTCCACCCGCCATTTGGAAAGTATTCTATCAAGAATACGGGAAATAAGACATATTGAAATTATACGTATCGGCACGAGATTCCCCGTGGTGTTGCCGCAGCGTATTGATAATGAGTTATGTGCCACGTTATCAAAATATGGTCCTATATGGCTCAATACCCACTTCAATCACCCCCGCGAGATAACGCCGGAGGCGGCCGAGGCGTGTGACCGGTTACTGCGCAGTGGCATCCCGGTAAACAACCAGTCTGTTCTCCTGCGCGGCGTAAATGATGATGTCGAGACTATGCTGAAGCTCTGCCAGGGGCTGCTCCGGATAAAGGTACGCCCCTACTACCTGTTCCAGTGCGATGAGGTGCAGGGGACAGAGCACCTGCGTACACCGGTAGAAACCGGCATAAAAATAATCGAAGGGATGCGCGGTTTCACTTCAGGTCTGGCCGTGCCAACTTTCGTGATAGATTTGATCCAGGGCGGCGGCAAGGTGCCAGTCCAACCGAACTATGCTCTTTCGATGACCGAGGACGAACTGCTGCTGAAAAACTACGAGGGGAAGGTATTTCGTTACCGTAATCCCGGTTCTAAGGAGTGCCGGGAGGAAGCGGCGTCGCCATTCAGCGGCATTGTTGAAAGTCTGCGGGTGGATGCCAAAATAAGAATAGCAACGGGAGGAGCCATAGATGCGGATAGGGCTGTCGTACGATCTTAAAGAAGGACTGTTGCCGGAGCAAGACAGCCTCGACGATGCTTTCGAGGAATATGATTCCCAAGCCACGGTTGAGTTCATTACCGCGGCTCTGGAGGCGAAGGGACATTCGGTCGTCTTGCTGGACGGCGGTATACAATTTCTGGATAATATCCGAAGAGAAAGAGTTGATATTGTCTTTAACATCGCCGAGGGCAGGGGCAGCTACCGCAGCCGCGAGGCGCAGGTGCCTTCCGTCCTGGAGATGATGAACATACCCTATACCGGGGCTGACCCCCAGTGCCTGGCGGTATGCCTGGATAAACCAGTCACCAAAAAGCTGGTGGCGGCGGACGGCATCATAACCCCGAAGTGGCTGATAATCGCCAATCAGGAAGATTTTAAAAAAACATCCTGGGACGGCTTCCCCTTACCGGCCATTATAAAGCCGGCATATGAAGGTTCAAGTAAAGGTATTCGTTTTACTTCCCTGGCATACAGCGCTAAACAGGCGCAGAAAGAAGCATTAAGAACACTGGAGTGCTACCGGCAACCGGCAATGGTAGAGGAATTCATCGACGGCGACGAGGTTACGGTAGGTATCATCGGGAATAATCTGCCCAGGATAGTCGGCATCATGCGCGTCGTACCCAGAAAGAAAAACGGGCATTTTATCTACTCGCTGGAAGTTAAACGTGATTACCTTAACCTGGTTGATTATGAATGTCCCGCCTGTCTGGTCCCGGAGGCTATTGAAAAGCTGGCAGAATCCAGCCTCAAGATTTTTAAGGCGTTGGGGTGCCGGGATTTTGCCCGGGTGGATTTTCGGGTCAGCACGGAGGGCATTCCATACTTCATAGAAATAAACCCCCTGCCCGGGCTGGGCACTTACAGCGACCTGATAATTATGGCCAAAATGATGGGCTGGAAGCATAAAGAAGTAATCGGCGCCGTGCTTGATGCGGCACTGGAGAGGTACCCGCAATGCGTACGCGTGTAGCTATCGTATATAATGAGCCGGTTCCGTCGCGCTATGACACCGCCGGCGAGGAAAAGGCGGTAAAGGGTGTTCTTGATGCTGTGGCCGCTGTGCGCCGTTCTCTGCTGGAACTTGACTGTGAAGTGACCCGCGTACCGCTAACACCGCCCGTTGAGCAGTCCGCGGAGAAGCTTGGTTTAAAGGATGTGGATTTGGTATTCAACCTCTTCGAGGGCTTCTGTGGCAAGCCTGAAACGGAAGCTCTGGTGCCAGAATATCTGGGTGGCATTGGGATACCTTTTACCGGCTGTCCGGCTACGGCACTGGGACTGTGCCTGGACAAGGCCAAGGTTAAGGTACTGCTGCAAGCCTACGGAATTCCTACCCCTGATTTTCAGCTACTTAACCCGCAGATACTGCACATGTTCCAGCTTGGTTATCCATGTATCGTTAAACCACGCAGCGAGGATGCCAGCCATGGCATCAATGAAGCGAGTGTTGTCAATGACCCAACCTCACTGCTATCGCAAGTGAAACTGGTAAGCGGCGCCTACGGCAACTCACTGGTGGAGGAGTTTATCAATGGACGCGAGTTCAATGCTACGGTAATGGGTAACTCACAGTGCACTGTTTTACCTGTTTCGGAAATAACCTACTCGCTGCCTTCGGAAATGCCTGAAATCCTGACCTTTTATGCCAAGTGGGAACCTGACAGCCTGTATTACCGGGGAACGAAAGTAGTCTGCCCGGCTAAAATCACGGCTAAAGAGAAGGAAAACATCAATAAACTGGCGCTGGCAGCTTTTCGATTGCTTGGCTGCCAGGGTTATGCCCGGGTGGATATGCGGATGGATGGAGAAGGACGACTAAACGTCATCGAGGTTAATCCTAACCCAGACATATCCCCTGGTGCCGGCGCAGCCCGCCAGGCGGAAGCTGCCGGGATGTCCTATACCCGGTTCATTGAGAAAATTGTGCAACTGGCTACGGAAAAGACAGAATTAAGCTCTAAGGAGGCAAAATATGTTCTGGAAAAAAACAAAGGGAGAAGAGCCGTCGCAGCCAAAAGCTGAGCATTTACCCGGTCCAAGGTCTATTGAAGAGCTAGTGGGAAGGCAGCTGGTAATAGATTTGAAACAAAATCCTGACCAGGTCTGGAAGCTCAGGAGCGTAGTGCGCCAGAGAACGGAAGGTAAACACAGGTTCGATTTTCGGGTCTTCGATGGTAATCAGGTAGCAGCCAGCAAGATAAAAGTCAAGGACTATACATCTTTGGATAACCAGCCAGAATTAGTATTGTATGAGGGCTGGTTTGATAAAGTATCTATGGCGGTACATTTCGAAAAGAAATAGAAGCGTGCCCTTAGAGGAAACCACGGTGACATTGAAAATCCGGCCCATGTCAAAAAGAGACACACCGGCTTTGATGGAAATACTACGGGACACGCCTGAGTTCACGCCGTCTGAGGTGGTAGTGGCCGAGGAGGTCATTGACAGCTACCTGAAAGACCCGGCAAATTCAGGCTACTATACCCTGGTAGCCGAGGATGACTCGGGAATCGCAGGTTATATTTGCTATGGCCCTACACCACTCACCGATGGCACCTGGGATATGTACTGGGAGGCTGTCGCCCGGGAAAAACAGGGGCAGGGTATCGGCGGCGCTCTTATGAAAGCGGCCGAGAAGGAAATCGGGAAGGTTGGAGGAAGGCTGGCTCTTATCGAAACATCCTCTACGCCGGCCTATGAGAAAACCCTGCGCTTTCATCTGGGTCTCGGCTATGAAATAATTGCCCGCATCCCCGATTTCTACTCACCCGGCGATGACAAGCTGATATTACAGAAGCGTTTGAAATGATGCCGGGTTATTGTGCAAGAGAGAGGCTTAACTCATGTTTCGCATTCGCCGCGTTTATGATGATATAACCCCGGCCAATCAGGATGCCATAGCGCTGGTACAGGATATCCTGCGGTCGCAGTTTCTATCGTTAGCTAAAAAAGAAATAAATAAACTGCCGGAACAGCTCCGCCATCCGATGAAGTACCGTTTCCGCTCGATACTCTTTATCGCTGAGGGCGTAAGGGGGCACATCAACGGCTTTGCCCTCCTGTTTCATGAGCCGGCGCTGAAATTCTGCTATCTGGACTATATTTCCGCCGCCGAACGAAAGACGGGTGGGGGTATTGGTGGGGCTCTATACGAAAGGGTGCGGGAGGAAGCGCTTGACCTGAATACTATCGGGCTTTTCTTTGAATGTCTTCCCGATGACCCTGCCATAAGCCGCAACCCGGAAATCAGGAAGCAGAACGCGGCGCGCCTGCGCTTCTACGAAAGATACGGTGCGCGCCCCATCATCAATACTGCATATGAAGCACCCCTCAAGCCCGGAGGTGACAATCCCCCATACCTGGTCTACGACGATTTGGGACAGGATACGGAGTTGCCGCGTGAAAGCGCCCGAGCAATTGTCCGGGCCATTCTGGAGCGTAAATATAAAGGTGTATGTTCACCTGACTATGTGGAAATGGTGGTTGATTCTTTCCAGGATGACCCGGTACGTCTGAGAAAACCGAGGTATATGAAAAAACCTCTCGTTACGATTAAGCACACTACACCGGTAGACAAGCGCATCATGCTGGTCGTTAATGACCGCCACTGGATTCACCATGTGGAAGAACGCGGTTACGTCGAATCTCCTGTAAGGATAGACGTCATTCTGGATGAGCTTGGCAAGACTACCCTGTTTCAGAGAGTGACGCCACGTCATTATTCGGAGAAACACATCAGGGCGGTACATGACCACAGATTTGTCGATTATCTCTGGGAGGTATGTACCAAACTTGACGAGGGTACGGCAATATATCCCTACGTTTTCCCGGTACGCAACCGGACGCATCCCCCCAAGGACCTGCCGATACGTGCCGGGTATTACTGCATTGACACCTTTACGCCACTGACCGGTAATGCCTACCTGGCAGCCAAAGGGGCAGTAGATTGTGCTCTGACGGCAGCCAAAAAGCTACTGGAAGGCTACCGGTTGGCCTATGCCCTGGTGCGTCCCCCCGGCCACCATGCCGAGCCCAGCACCTTTGGCGGTTTCTGCTATTTCAATTCGGCAGCGGTGGCAGCCCAGCTTCTCAGCACGTATGGCAAGATCGCTATCCTTGATGTTGACTATCATAACGGCAATGGCCAGCAGGAGATATTCTACGACCGCCCCGATGTTCTGACCATATCCATTCACGGTCACCCCAGTTTCGCCTACCCATATTTCAGCGGCTTTGTCAGTGAGAAAGGACGTGGTGCCGGCAAAGGGTACAATGTCAACATTCCCCTGCCGGAAGATATTGACGGTGAACATTACCAGCATGTTCTCCGGGGTGCATTAAGCCGAGTACGCCGCTTCAAACCCAGATTCCTTATTGTGGCGCTGGGGTTGGACACAGCCAAGGAAGACCCTACCGGCAGTTGGATCCTGGAAGACGGGGACTTCGAAGTCATGGGGCAGATGATTGGTTCACTTCGCTTGCCTACGCTGGTTGTCCAGGAAGGCGGTTATGATACCAGGGTGCTTGGCATCAATGCCCGCAGTTTCTTCACCGGATTATGGTCCGGGGCTAACTCATTATAGAATGTGTATCGATTGAAAAAAGACAATATTGCATTTATCAATTGCAGATTGACTCATGGTGTTCTCTCAATTCTACTTAACAATCTGCTTAACTTTTAGTTTGCCAATATTTTTCAGTTGTCTATCAGTATTACTCGGTATTGTATTCTTTTCCTGGATATTGTTTGGGCTTATTGTGGGTTTCGGCTTTATAGTATTAATAATCCCGGGCATCTTTTTTCTTTGCCGTCTCGCCTTTGTTCCCTACCTCGTGGTAGACCATAAAACGGGAGCATTCGGCGCTATTAAGGGTAGCTGGAAGATGACCAAAGGGCATTTTTGGCGTATCTTTCTCCTCGGGTTGACTTTTTATATGGTCGGATTGGTCATAATCGCAGTGTTTATTATCTTGAGTCTAATATTTGGTGGAGGCGTTAACTTTTTATTCTATGGGGATATAGCTAATGGGTGGATTTATCAGATTGTTAATGCCGTTATAGGTATACCTGTTGGCATATACTTGATGCTTATCTGGGGTTCCCTGTATCATGCAATCCGGCTTCAGAGAGGGGAAACACTCCAAGACAACCCTGAAGCTGCTTCTTCACCAGCTGCTTCATGACCCTGGTGATGTCAGCCCACTTAGCCTAGGTCTGAACTTTTGCTGTTGAGGCCAGGCTGAGGTTCTTTAGCAGGTTATACCGTTCGTTTACCATTTCGTGAATCCGCTGTATGTCCTCGTCCGTCAGGTGAGAGTATTTGCCTATCATTCTGACGTATTCCTCGATGGGTCTGGGTATGGCTATCTCCTTGGTCAGGCGCACCTTGCCATGCTCAGCCTCCCAGAGGGGGAAGTAGTTTGTTTCTACCGCCAGCCGGCACACGTCAAGGCTGGCCGTCTCCGGTATGCCCCAACCGGTGATGCAGGGTATGAACAGGTGGATGTAAGCCAGCCCATCCTTAACCTGCATGGCTTTGGTCAGCTTGCGGGCATAGTCTTCCGGATAGGCTATGTTAGCCGTGGCAACATACGGTATTTCGTGGAAGAGCATCAACAGGGGCATGTTCTTGGCCACCTGCTCTTTGCCGTGGCGGGCCGGGCCGACGGGGGTGGTAGCCGTCTTGGCACCGTAGGGGGTGCTGCTGCTTCTCTGTACCCCGGTGTTCATATAGCCTTCATTATCGTAGCAGATATATAGCAGGTTATCGCCCCTTTCCGCTGCCCCTGATAGAGCCTGAAAACCT
>JAHJRU010000176.1 GCA_018830745.1 Chloroflexota bacterium | reverse complement strand
TCCATGCACATCGAACAAACCATCCTTGGCAGCAAAGACATTTTGCATGTCTATTACCATTATGACAGTCCTTTGCAGGTCTATCTCAAGTGATTCAGGTTCTGCCGCCAGAGTTACTGCTCGTGGGCTAAAGGTCTGAGCTGACATTCCGGGTAAGATGCTGTCAATCATCCGGTGCTCTCCTCGTTAAATCTGATTAGGACGAAAGGGTCTGTGATAACTAATCTGAGAAAGTGACTCAGGCACATTAATATGAAGAGCTTTTCATATATTTCTATATTCTTAAGGTGATTTAGAATTGCTTATTTGCTCGATAATGGCTTCAAGTTTGTCCATGCTTATCTCGAATTCCTCCGAGATGCGACGAAGCTCACTGATTGGTAAATCCAGATTCGGTTTCTCGGTAATCTTGATTTCCGGGTTGCGAGGCTCGGTATTGACGTGAATTTGAACAACATCCCATCTGGTATAATGACCCAGGCAATCAAAGATAGCCTTGGCTACCTTAATGTGATGGGCATAACAATCAGCATAGAGGATGGTCTCTTTCCCCAATATTGGTTTGGCGATATATCGTCCTGATGGGTCTACTATGACACTCCCGCCTACCGCATAGCTGTAGTTAGTGTGATGGCTCTCTCTAAGGTGTTGCCATCTTTCAGGAAAGTCGTTGGGTCCCAAAATACCACTACAGCTGAGGACAAAAGCCTGTGAATCCGCAGCATACGCTCTGGCAATAGAATGGAGTAAACAACCCTCCTCTTCAGAGTCGGTTACCGGTTCCAGAAGATGCGATTGTCCATGCCCCCGCCAGGCTCCAGGCCAGACTACGATATGAAATTCCTCTCCCTGTTGCATGAGGGCTGCTTTTGTCAGGATCATGGCATTCTCACCACAGATCAATCCACCAATCCGACCGATATCGGTATCAAAGACTTTTAAGTCGCTGCCATCTCCCGAGCCCCAGTAAGTACGTTCGGTATAAGTAGGCATAAGTTTTCGGTGTCTCCCCATAACCTTACCTTTTCGGTCAATGAAGAGCAAACTATTATAGATAGTACGGCTACCCGGACGCTCATCAAGTTCGTTGCAGCCAATCACAACGTAGGCATCCGCCTCTCTGGCTGCTTCACCCAGGATTGCAGTATCCTGGCTGCCTATTACCACTGAGTTGTCCTGAAGAGCGACCATGTAGGGAGCCCATTCAGACGGTTTGCTTTCGAACCCCCCAGTATAGAAAGCCGGGTATCCCGGTATGAATGCTTCAGAGAAGACGATAAGTTCGGCGCCATTTTTACCTGCTTCACCGATCAGCTTACAGGCTTTCTCAATAGTCTTCTCTTTATCCATAAAGACAGGAGCGACTTGCACTACGGCTACCTTTACTTTTTCCCTGCCGCCCAGTACCTTTTTCTCTTTCATAAAAACCTCATGTCATCCTGACCTACCTCTTCATGGTACCGGGTAACCATAAGGCTATTGCGGGGAAAGCTATAAGCAGGACCAAATTAAGGAAATCCATAACGAGAAACCACAAAGTGCCCCGGAAGATATCCTCAGTGGCCACATCCGGCGTGACCGCTCTCACGGCATAAACATTTATCCCTACCGGAGGGGTGATAAAGGCTATCTCACACATCCTTACCGCAATGATGCCAAACCAGATAGGGTCATACCCGAGACCGACCACCACCGGGAAGACTAAGGGGAGGGTCACCATGAGCATACCGGTCACATTGAGAAAGGTGCCCAGGAACAAATACAAAAGAAGGATGACCGTCAATATTCCCAGACGAGGCCAGGCCAGTCCCAGCAACAGGTTGGTAAAGGCTCCGCTGACCCCGCTGAGAGCGAAAAGGCGAAGCAATATGAGCACGCCTATCATGATAGCAAATATCATGGCGGTAGATTTGCCCGTCTCCAAAATAGAATCCTTGAAGTCGGCCCAGTTGAGCCGGCGCAGGGACAGGGCCATGATAAGGGCGCCAATAGCTCCTATACCGCCAGCCTCAGTAGGGGTGAAGATGCCGGCGTAGATTCCACCGAGTATTATTGCCACGAGTACCAGCATCCCCCAGGTACCTTTCAGGGAAACGAATTTCTCCTTCCAGGAGGTTGCCGGTAGTGCCGCCCCAAGGGCAGGGTTGATACGACACCGGGTTAAGATCATGCCACTATAGAGGATAGCCTCAAGAATACCGGGGATCAAACCAGCAATAAGGAGGGTTCCTACCGATTGCTCGGTGATGACGCCGTATATTACCATAACCACGCTGGGAGGTATCATCGAGGCTATAGTACCGCTGGCTGCTACCGCCCCTGTCGCCAGTTTGGGGTCATAGCCATATTTCCTCATCTCAGGGATACTCACCTTGCCCATGACAACAGCGGCAGCGGTGCTGGAGCCAGAGCAGGCAGCGAAGCCGGCTGAGCCGAAAGTAGTGGCTACGGCTAACCCTCCGGGAAAGTGACCGAACCAGGCTCTGGCAGTAGTGAAAATGTCACGGGTCAGCCCAGCATAGAAAGCGAAATAACCCATCAGGATGAATAACGGGATGACGCTGAAAGGAAAGGAGGCAGTCACGGAATAGGGGAGAAAGTCAGCAACTCCCATCATTGCTCCCCAGCCTTTGATGACGGCGATACCGATAAGTCCTACCAGGGCGGCGGCAAAACCTATCCACATCCCCAGAACCACCATTATCAGGAAAACGGCCAGCCCTATTACCCCAATAATTAACGGGTCTATGGCGATTCCTCCCTCTTACTCAGTTTTCTTTATCCCGACTACAACCTGACTCATAGAGTAAAACATTTGCAGGATGAAACGGACACAGAGGAAAATAGCGCCAATAGCCACCAGCATCTTGGCGGGCCAGGTGGGCCAATAAAGGACAGCGGTAACATCGCCGACGGCATAGTCTTGTAGCGCCCCATTCAGCGATGAAATAGCGATAGCGCCAAAGCCCGCCAGGGAGAGGAGCAGGTGAGAAAACTCCACCAGGTGATAGCGTCGCCCACCTTTGAGCACCCTGGTCATAAACAGCTCCATCCTGATATGACCACCCTCCCGCTGGCAGTAGGCTAAGGTAAGAAATACCATCACCGCCATCATCATTCTCATAATGTCGATGTAGCCCATTATAGGATTACCGAACACGTATCGGGACACTACCTCGAGCACGACCATAGCCATTAGTCCGATGAGGAAAGCCATACCGAGATAGCCCAGCCACCTCTCTAATGCTCCGAACCCTCTGACGGCATTACCAAGGAGGGAGGAGCGTTCGGAGACGCCCCCCCCCTCGGCAATCTTTTCGCTGCGCTCTTCCTTATTAGTCTTACTCAACTTGGACAGCAACCCTCTTTGATGCACCTGATAATTGGAGCATTGCCTTCTCCTGCTAGAGCCCGTTCAATCTTAACCTGGCTTGCTTCTTATTACTTCTTAGCCAGTATCTCGTTCCGTTTGGCGATGGCAAAATCCAGAACCTCCCTGCCGGGAAGCCCCTTTGACTCCATGTCCTTCACCCATTCTTCCCAGGTGCCTTCCGCCTTAGCTAATACCTTGGCCCGCTCTTCGGCCGGGAAGTTTGTAATCTCTACTCCCGCATCGTTAAAGATGGGGAGCCACTTCAAATCGGCCTCCATGTTATACTTGTCATACCTGTCCCAGGCCTTCCTGGCAGAAAACTCAGCTAACTTTTTCCACTCATCGGGCAGGGCATCCCAGGCATCCTGAGCCACGACCACATTCATGCCGGCTCCCTTCAGGTCCATACCGATGGTGGCATACTTGGATAGCTCGTAGAGCTTGTAGGAGCCATAGGTATAGGTCCAGGGCAAGCTGATGGAGTCAAGCATGCCTCTATCAAGGGCGACATACATCTCCGAAGGTGATACCATCGTTGGCACCAGACCGAACTCCGCTAACACCTTCCCCGCCAGTGCGTCAATCCTCATCCTCACCCCGTCTAAGTCCTCAACCGTTCTTATTGGCACCTTTCCCATGAACTCGTAATTGGAAAGGGGGGCGTGGAACAATAACTTGGCGTTCCACTGCGCAAGCTCCTTCTGAACGGCAGGGTGCCTGGCTATGGCATCGCCCCACTCACCCTTTTGCATGATAGTAGGTGGGGTCATGAAGGGGAGATGGTCCACGGTTAAAAGGGGGTGCTTGCCGGGAGCATAATGGCTGGCGGATAAGGCTACCTCGAACAGCCCCGCCTTCAATCCATCCAGCGCTTCCTCGGCTGGCGCCAGTACCGCGCCATGGTGAACTTCTATCTCCCAGCGCCCATCGGTGAGCTCTCCCATGTCTTTAGCCCAGTCCACTATGGGATAGGTCAAAACACGGGGAGCACCCCATACCGAGACGTCCCAATGGAGTTTATCTGGCAGTTTTGGCGCTGGCGCGGGAGCTGGCTTTGGCGCTGGCGCTGGCTTTGGCGCTGGCGCGGGTGCCGGTGCTGGCTTTGGCGCTGGCGCGGGTGCCGGTGCTGGCTGGGCACAAGCCCATACCAATGGCATTGCCACAAGTAGTAGTGCGAGTATGGCTACCGTCACTGTCCTGGTCACCTTTTGTTTCCTCATTGTTTTGCCTCCTTTGTTAAACCTTATTTTAATTCGTCTGCCAAAGCTTGAGGCTTTGACAAACAAAATTGCCGTCGCCGAATATCTTGTAGGGTGCAATAATGCAGTATCATACATACAATGTTTAAATTTGTCAATGTATGGCCTTTTCTCTTATTGTTCAATCTTGGTTGTTGGCAGAAAAAGTAAGGAGGGCGCTAAGGATGAAAAAATATCTAGGTATACTGGCTATAGGAGTAGGCAGCGTCTTGTTCAGTGAAGGTCTTGAGCACGGTGTTATTTTAATAGCAATAGGTTTAATAGTGTTGCTATTAGGTATCTATTTAGTCAGTCAAAAGTGTGCTGAATTAGCCTCAAAAACTAGCCAGCAAGCAAAGGAATAATAACGTCCTTTACGAGTATGATAATAAGAGCTAATGCAATAAATATGATAAGTATTTGATAAAGTAATCCCATATTCTTTTGCCCCCTATGTCCTGTTTTTCTACAACATTATATGGGTAGGTAGTCAGGAGTGTCAATAATGTCTGAACAACCAAGATTGAACAGAACCCCTTTTCTGGTTCTGCTAATTCATGGTTGTTCAAAAACGTCATTGCGAGAAGTCCCGGTGTAATCG
>JAHJRU010000175.1 GCA_018830745.1 Chloroflexota bacterium | reverse complement strand
GTCTGGATGAACGGCTCAGCGGGATACAGAACCTGCGCTTTCACGCCATGGTATACAATGTGCCATCTTCAATTCGCGAACAGCGAATTGAAGAGATGCTTCATATGGTGGAACTATGGGACAAGCGTTCCAACGAGGTGCGTACCTACTCGGGGGGCATGAAACGCCGCCTGGAGCTGGCCAGAGGTCTGTTGCACCACCCGAAGGTGCTATTCCTGGATGAGCCTACCCTGGGACTGGACCCGCAGACGCGCAACCGCATCTGGGAATATATTCTTGAGATGCGTCAACAAGAGGGCACCACCATTTTCCTGACCACTCACTATATGGATGAGGCAGAACAGGCAGACCGTATAGCCATCATAGACTATGGAAAGCTGGTGGCCATGGATAGTCCGGAGAAACTGAAGGGAATTGTGAGCCAGGACATTATATCGGTAAAAACCAATGATAATGAGCAGGCTATCGAGGAAATCAGACGCCGCTACCAGACAGAAGCTACCAGGAATGGCGACGAAATATCCTTTGAGGTTTCCAGCGGCGAGGAGTTCCTGCCTTCTTTCCTCAAGGAATTCGCCACCAAGGTATTGAGTGTCAACCTGCGCCAGCCGAGTCTGGATGACGTTTTTCTCAAGCTAACCGGCCACGAGATACGGCATGAGAAGGTCCATGACGAGTTTAAAGCGTTGGTCCGCCAGCACGGCCGACGTATGAGGCACTAGGAGAAATAATGCATAACCTGCTGGGCATATATACCATATGGTACCGTGATATACTCCGGTTTTGGCACGACAAGCTGCGCATGATGGGATCCATATCCTTTCCCCTCCTCTTTCTGTTTGTCTTCGGTAGTGGACTCAGCACACGAATGGGTGCTCTAGGATCCGGAGTTAATTTTGTCCAGTTCATGTTTCCCGGAATTATCGGCATGACGGTACTGATGAGCTCCTTTACCGCCGGTATCTCGGTAGTATGGGACCGAGAATTCGGATTCCTTAAAGAGGTATTGGTAGCACCTATAAGTCGCGGCTCGGTCGCTATCGGCAAAACGCTGGGCTCAGCCACGGTAGCTCTGGCTCAGGGGCTAATCATTATGTTACTAGCCCCCCTGATTGGCGTATCCCTTTCCATAGGATCGATTCTGACAATAATACCGCTGATGCTGCTACTGGCAACCATAATGGGCTCTCTGGGCGTTTTGATAGCCACGCGCATCCGGTCTATGGAAGCATTTCAAGCCGTAATGCAGATGTTGCTCTTCCCCATCGTGTTTCTATCCGGGGTGTTCTTCCCTCTGGACGGACTGCCGTCGTGGATGAATGTTATCGTTAAACTAAACCCCGCCACTTACGGAATAGCCTCGATTCGTCAGGTAGTACTGGGAAGCTCCACCGACACTGCTTTCAGCCTCAGTCTCTTTGGCCATACCATGTCGATATGGGACAATGTAGCGGTTTTAGCCATACTGGGGATGGTCATACTGCTCCTGGCGATGTGGTCTTTTAACAATCAGGAGTAGCTATATCAGTCCGCAGAATTATCTTTAGCCAGCAACCGGCGGTAGTACACGGTAGAGGATAGATATAGTGCCGCCGCCGGATTGTGAGCCAGTACCCTGTCCTTGACTATAAAAACGGTAGTCAATGCCCTGGCGTACTTCAGGAAAAGGGCATCGTGACCCACGCATAATCCCACCAGGATATTAAACTCCGTTCCCTCTCGATTCAATATCTCAGCCTGGGCAATGGGGTTGCACATCGTCTCGTATCTGCCGGAGCGTATCTTCTCCTCCTCCTTTATACCGATGTCCTCTTTAGGTACGCCCCCGGTTTTACAGCACACCGACACGACCTCAAAGCCGTTGTTTTCCAGAATCGGTATAAGTATGCCGGCTTCATTCCGCAAGCCGATACAGAAGGCAACCCCCAGCTTTTTATAACCCATCTTTTTGGCTAACTTTATGATTTCCTCTAAACGGGTAGTAACCGTGGACATGGTATCCGGCGCCCACGGTGTGGGCCCGTAGGCTTCCCCTTCAACAATTGAAGCCTGACGGGCAAATTCGGCCACCCCCGGTTCTTCATACCAGTGCTTCGTTTCTTCGATGACATCGGCCTCAACCTGAGTGGGACAGTTTTCCGGGCCCTTCATAAAGGCGGCACTATTGCATACCGGCCCCGGGCACTTGGCACACTCAATTATTCGACGAGTCTCTTCATCCATTTCTACACACCCCCTTGCACTTACAACTCTTGCACCCACTTGACAGCATTTACAAAAATCTGAAATCCGTCCCCGTCCTTTTTGGCACCTTCCCTCGTCCACCTTGGATGCTGGGTGCCCCGGATGTGGCGCTCCGGATGGGGCATCAAGGCGAAAACCCGCCCGGTGGCATCACACAGGCCGGCTATGCTCCCCATCGAACCGTTGGGATTATAGGGATAGCCAGCTTCGGTATCACCCTGCTCATCAGCGTAACGGAGCGCTATGTGCGCACCGGGCAGATGGTCGAGGTCGGTGACTACCTTGCCCTCACCATGCGCCACCGGAAGATACATGCTATCTATTCCCCGGGTGAATATACACGGGCTTTCCTTATTCGCTTTCATATATACCCAGCGGCATTCAAATTTGCCGGAATCATTACCGGATACAGTTAATATAGTCTCATTATGCGGCAATCCAGGCAGGATACCAGCCTTTATCAGCACCTGAAAGCCATTGCAGATACCTAAAACCAGCCCCCCATCCTCAACAAATCGGGTTACTTCCTCGCCCAGCTTCAGTTTAAGTTCATTGGCCAGTACCTTGCCGGCGGATATATCGTCGCCATAGGTAAAGCCGCCGGGAATCACCATTATCTGATAGTCGGACAGCCGTTGCTCACGGTGTATCAGTTCGTTAATATGTACCAGGTTTATCTCTGCCCCCGCCCGCTGGAAGGCAAAGCCAGTCTCCACATCACAATTGGTACCGGGGACACGTAATATCAGTGTTTTAACTTTACCCATTGAGTCCTACCACCGCAACGGTTTCTGCCAGGCTTCCTTTAACTCGGCTAAAGCAGCATCGACCACCTTTTCACCGTCCAGGCCATATATCTCCAGCACTTCGGTCCGGGCAACCTCACCGATAGCCGCCATCTTCAGTCCGTGCATTAAGTCTTCAAAACCACGCTGGTTTTCCGGCGCCACCTCTACCAGGAACCGACTGTTAGACTCCGCAAACAGGATAAAGTCATTTCTATCCATCGGCTCACCCAGCGGCACCGAATTAAGACGAATGGCGGCACCAAACCCGCCGGCGAAAGCCATCTCCGCCAGAGCCACCCCAATACCACCCTCGCTGCAATCGTGGCAGGCTCTCACCAGTCCCCTCTCGATAGCCTGGCTCAATCTGTCCATAAGCTCTTTGCCCTGCTTGGGGTCTACCTTCGGAACGCTATTGCCAATATATCCCTGAAGCGCCAGGTATTCCGAACCTCCCATCTCATTCCAGGTAGCGCCAGCGATATAGACCAGGTCCCCCGCCTGCTTGAAATCCATGGATACAGTTCGATTAACGTCTTTCATGACACTGATGGCGGAGATAAGCAGGGTGTGGGGAATAGAGATAGTCCTGCCCTCATACTGAAACTCGTTATAGAGGCTGTCCTTGCCGGAGATGAAAGGGGTTTCATAGACAATCGCCATATCATAACAGGCTTGAGCCGCCCTTACCAGAGCCCCCAGCATCTCCGGGCGGTCGGTATTGCCCCAGCTGAAATTATCCAGCAACGCTACCTTTTCGAGGCTGCCGCCAACCGCTATGACCTGCCTTAATGCCTCATCAATAGCCGAAGCCGCCATCCAGTAGGGGTCAATATCCCCGTACCGGGTATTTATCCCGTTAGCCACAATCACACCCATATCGGAGTCCAGGACCGGACGGATAATAGCCGCATCACCGGGTCCATCATTATCCTTACCTACCAGCGGTTTAAGCACACTGGCTCCCTGAACCTCGTGGTCATACTGGCGAATGACCCATTCCTTACTACAGGTGTTCCAAGCACCAAGAATCCTGAGTAACGAAGGAGTAAGGTCAACGGGCGGTGCAAAATCAGGCTCAGCATTTCGCGGCGGTTCCCATACCGCCTCCCGGTTCATCTGGGGCAGACCATGATGCAGAAATTCCATATCCAGGTTGCACACCAGGTTCCCCTGATAAAAAAGCCGCAGCCTCCGGTCGCTGGTAAATTCACCGATAACCGCTGCTTCAACGTCCTCGCTTTCGAAGAGAGCCAGCAGCTCATCAATACATTCCGGAGAAACCGCCAGCAACATTCTTTCCTGAGACTCGGATATCCATATTTCCGCATAGGTCAACCCGGAATACTTCAAGGGGACTCTATCAAGATAAACGCGAACCCCGGTCTCCTCAGCCATCTCCCCTACCGCCGATGAAAGACCCCCACCCCCGCAGTCGGTTATTCGACGATACAATCCCCTGTCCCTGGCTTTCAGCAAAACATCAATAACCTTCTTCTCCACAATGGGATTGCCAATTTGAACCGAGCTATAGGAGGCGGTGCTGGACTCTACTGTAAGCTGCTCCGAGGCAAAGGTCACTCCGTGAACGCCATCCCGCCCGGTGCGCCCGCCAACCACTACCACCAAATCATCCGGTTTCTGCCTGCCCTGCCGGTAAAGATTACCGGGCAGCAGTCCCAATGTGCCGCAGTAAACCAGCGGATTGCCCACATAGCGCTCATCAAAGAGGATAGCGCCGTTGAGGGTGGGAATTCCCAGACGGTTGCCATAGTCAGCCACCCCGGCCCGCACTCCCTTAAAGATGCGCCGGGGATGCAATACGCCCTCGGGCAGCTTTTCATAGGGGAAATCGGGCGGCGCAAAGCAAAAAACATCAGTATTCAAAATGGGTTTAGCCCCCAGACCAGTGCCCAACGGGTCACGAACCACCCCGCCAATTCCCGTGGCTGCCCCCCCGTAGGGCTCAACCGCCGAGGGGTGATTATGGGTTTCAACCTTGAAGGCCAAGGCGTAACGGCCATCAAAGTCAATCACCCCGGCATTGTCTTCAAACACCGAGAGACACCACGGCTTGTCAAGCTCAGCCGTGGCTTTCATTACCGTGCTCTTTAACAGGTTGTCGATAGTAGCGCCACCGAGGGTAATCTTACTCTTGAACGTTTTGTGACCGCAGTGCTCGGACCAGGTCTGAGCTAAGGTCTCCAGCTCGGCGTCTATCGGATTGCGCCCCTGCTGCTGAAAATAGTCCAGGATAACCTTGAATTCATCATCACTGAAGCCGAACTGCTGTCTCGCCTCCTGAATCTGCGCCGGGCCCATGCCCAGGATGCCCACCTCATTCAGCGTGAAGGCATATTGCGGGTTTTCGGTGAAGACGGACTGCCCCGCTGCAACAACGTGCTGGATAATGGGGTTGACCAGCAATCGACTGCATATAGTGTCTAACTCAGCCTCGTCAAGTTGTCCGTGAATAAGATAGCGCCTGGCTGTTTTAACGCCGTTCACGGCAGTCACTCCCAGGTCCTTGATGGCTTTCATGACCGTGCTCTCAACCGGGTCGGTAACGCCGGGATTGTGAGACACCTCAATGATATAAGGCTGCCCACCAGGTCCTTCCTGAGCGCCTGGAGCACTCCAGCCATCGCCGGCAGCCAAAGCAAAAGACCGGTAATCCTGGGTCACCGGGTCGGACAGGAGGTAACCGCCAATCAAGTCCCCCTGCTCCGGAGTCAGGTCAGCAT
>JAHJRU010000174.1 GCA_018830745.1 Chloroflexota bacterium | reverse complement strand
CCGGTCTGGCCCGAATAATGGCTGACCGCTCTTCCTTGCCTGAATTAATCAAAGGGAGGCCACACTTCCCAACTGAAAGAAGAAGACTACTGAGAAAGGGAGACTGACTGACAATGAAGCTTGAGGGAAAAGTAGCCTTGATAACTGGTGCCGCCACGGGGATTGGCCGGGCTACTGCCATCTTATTTGCCCGGGAAGGCGCCAGGGTGGTTATAGCTGATATCAATGAAAAAGATGCCCATGAGACCGTGCAGATAATCAAGAAAGATGGCGGGGATGCCTTTTTTACCTGCGTAGACCTGGTGAACGTGGGAGAAATAGAAAAGATGGTAGAGGTGACGGTGGCTACTTACGGCAAGATAGATATCTTCTACCACAATGCGGGTACTGCCGGCCCGGGTTTTCTGGAGTTGACGAGTGAAGAAGACTACGACCGGACAATGGATTTACACTTGAAGGCCGGTTTCTTCGGAGCTAAATTTGCTGCTCCCGAAATAAAAAAAGCGGGCGGGGGCTCAATACTCTTTACCTGCTCGGGCTTGGGATTGCGTCCTTCCTCACAATCTCCCGTTTACTCCGCCTCAAAGGCGGGTTTGATTATGCTGGCCAGGGCTTTAGCTGTGGCTCTGGCAAAAGACGGCATACGGGTGAATGCTGTCTGTCCGGGTCCGATATCCACCACACCGCTATGGCAGGACATACTCTCACGTAATCCCGACACAGTCCCCGAAGAATATGCCAGGATGAATTTGCAAAACCGACCGATAAAGCGGTTTGGCACTACGGAGGAGATAGCTCAAGCAGCCTTATACCTGGTATCGCCGGAGGCATCTTATATCACCGGTATTGCCCTGCCGGTAGATGGCGGCGGAGCAGGTAGTTAGGCCGGAAACGTTCTTGTTGAGGAGACTTTTTCAGTATGAAAACACCGCTCTGGGAACCTTCCAAGGAACAAATAAGACAGGCCAATATAACCAGGTTTATAAAGTTTATCAATGATAAACACAACCTCGAACTTGGGTCGTATGATGAGCTTTATGACTGGTCTATACAGAGAATCCCCGAATTCTGGGCCGCCATGTGGGAGTTCGGAGGGATAATTGCCTCACGTCCATATGATGAGGTGGTGGACGACCTCAGTAAATTCCCCGGGGTTAAGTGGTTCGGCGGAGCCAGGCTGAACTTTGCGGAGAACCTCCTCAGATACCGGGATGATCAGCTAGCCTTTATCTTTAAAGGAGAAACCCAGAAGTACTCCAAGATTACCTACCAAGAGCTATATCACCTGGTGGCACGCCTGGCACAATCGATGCGGGATGCCGGGATTAAGCCGGGAGACCGGGTGGCGGCTTATATGCCCAATTTAACGGAAACCGCTGTTGCCATGCTGGCCGCCGCCTCCATCGGGGCGGTATGGGCGTCATGCGCCACCGATTTAGGCTCGCAGGCCGTGCTGGACCGCTTCAGCCAGATTGAACCCAAAATCCTTTTCACCGTGGACGGATATTTTTACAAGGCAAAATCCTTCAGCATTTTGCCTAATGTAGCCGAAATTGTTAAGGGAATTCCATCACTGGAGAAAGTCATCATCACCAGCTATGCCACCGATAAACCCGATATCAGTGCCATCCCCAAATCTGTAGCCTGGGATGATTTCCTGAGCAAAGAAGCCCGTCCCGATATCAAATTCGAACAGGTGCCATTCGACCACCCGGCATTCATCATGTTCTCCTCGGGAACCACCGGTAAGCCCAAGTGCATGGTGCAATCCGGCGGCGGCGTACTCATCAATCACCTCAAGGAATTGATGCTGCAGTCCGACCTGAAACGGGAAGATAAGATACTCTACATTACCACCTGTAGCTGGATGATGTGGAACTGGCTATTAAGTTCCCTGGCCGTTGGCGCCACCGTGGTGCTTTATGATGGTAATGCCATGTACCCGGACCAGGGCGCCATGTGGAAGTTAGTCCAGGACGAGAAAATCACTATCTTCGGCTTGAGCGCCAGCTATCTCAACTTCCTGCGCAGCCAGAACTTCCGTCCCGGGGAACAGTATGACCTGTCAACGTTACGGGAGATATCTCAGACCGGTTCGGCGCTTTCCGCTGAAGGTTTTGAATATGTCTATCAGGCTATCAAGCGAGACCTGCACTTCAATTCCATCTCCGGCGGCACCGATATCAATGGCTGTTTCGTTATCGGTGCTCCTACTGTCCCCGTCTATGCCGGAGAACTGCAAAAACCGGGGCTGGCTATGAAGGTAAAGTGTTATGATGACACCGGCAAGCCCGTATTCGACCAGATGGGTGAGCTGGTCTGCGAAGCGCCCGTCCCCTCCATGCCCCTTTACTTCTGGAATGACCCCGAGAAAAAGAAATATCGGGAAACCTATTTCAGCGTTTATCCCAATGTCTGGCGGCATGGGGACTATATTATGATTCACCGCCATACCATGGGCGTAACCTTTTATGGCCGCTCCGACGCCGTGTTAAAGCCCTCCGGAGTACGCATCGGTACGGCAGAGATATACAACCAGGTGGAGAGGCTGGAGGAAATAGCCGACAGCCTGGCTATTGGCCAGGAGTGGCAGGGTGACCAGCGGATTATCCTGTTCGTAAAATTAGCCCCAGGATTTACCCTGACGGAGGCACTAAAAAGCAATATTATTAAAGTCCTACGGGAGAAGGCTTCTCCACGGCATGTTCCCGCCAGGATAATTGAGGTGCCGGACATACCTTACACCTATAACTTGAAGAAGGTAGAAACGGCCGTCACCAATATAATTCACGGCAGGCCAGTTCTAAATCGAGATGCCTTGGTCAACCCGGAATCGCTGGATTACTTTCAAGACCTGAAGGAGCTTCAGACGTGACATCGCTTGGCAATTGGCGCAGCAATATGATAATCTGTTTGGACAAACGGAAAGGCAACCCGCCTTACAACAGGCTGCTCACATAGACCTGAGTTGATTCCCTGAAATGGGGGGGGGATAGATTTGAGAACAGTTAATAAATTTGCCGTAGTGGACGAGCAAAAATGTAATGCCTGTACCATCTGCGTCAAGCTCTGCCCGGTGGAGGCTATCCGGATGGAAAAGCGGGGTGATAAGCGCCTGGCGGTAATAGATGAACGGGGGTGCCTTGATTGCAAGCTGTGTTTTACCCGCTGCCCGGAATATGCCATTGCCATGGTGGAGCGGGATACACCGCTGGAGGTCGGCGTAACTACGGCCGGCGTTTCCGAAGAGGACATAGCCAGAATCTGTGAAGCCGCTCACATGTATCCCGACCAGGTAATCTGCTACTGTCTCCGCGTACAGGCAAAAGAAATAGCGGCGGCGATTCTTAAGGGAGCCAGGACACCGGAAGATATCTCCCGGGCTACCGGCGCAAGGACCGGCTGCGGCACTCTCTGTATCACCGGGATAATCAGATTGTTAAGAGCGGCCGGGATAGAGCTAACCAAAGCCCCCGGATATCAGTGGTACGGCCTTAAGGTATCTATCTGGGAGATGTCACCGGAGATACAGCAGAAGTACCCGCAGTATTATGTAGCCGATGACCTGCGGGCTGTCAGTGAGGTCTTTCCCGGGGGGAGGAAAAGCTGATGAAATCCGCTACACTTCCACCAGCCGCGCCGCGTGTATCCAGTTACAATATGGACCCGCAGTTGCTGAAATCGAGGGCAGCGGAACTACCGGGCTTGACATCGACCAGGGTGGCTGACCTGTTCCCGGATGCTCCCACGCCTATCCAGGCCAAGTCTCCTGCCGAGGTACGGCATACCATACGGGAGCGCACCCTCCAGGCGCTGGAAAAGATAGACCTCAGCAAGGTGCAACCCGAAGATTCAGTCAATATCCTGGCCTCTCACCACGGTTTTACCATCCAGGGCGGTGAAGCCTACGCCGAAATGATAAGGGTCATACGGGATGAGGTGGCCCGCCGCTGCGGCACCAGCAATATCAGCCTGCGCGCCGGGGTGGGGCTGAGGTTTCGCGAAAGTGAAGAGTATATCAAGAGCTTTAAGCTGGATGAATATTTCGGGGGAAAGGCAGAAGGTATTGCTCCCATGGACCGCGGCATACCTATAGAGACTGAAATTGGCACCCTGTACGGCATCCAGAAGGCTTATAGTGCCCGGTGGATTATCCACGCCCACAACAATGACATCCGGGAACTGCATTACCACCGGCAAATCGGCCGGTTATTCAAACCGTTTGCCATGTCTTATGCTACCATCGAAACGAGATCGGCTTTCCATCAAAGCATGGGGCCAAGGTCAGCCAACCTGATACCGCGGGTAATTTACGAATCTGAATTTGTCCAGCAGAAGTTTGTGTGCTCCGTAATCCTGCAGGTATCGCCAACCGGGATTATCAACGTGGATGCCAATAATGACCTGGTAGAGCAGGATAGATACTTCACCCGCCTGAACTTATCCTGGTACGGCAAGGTCATTACTCTGCTCAGCCGTCTCAACAACCTCATCCT
>JAHJRU010000173.1 GCA_018830745.1 Chloroflexota bacterium | reverse complement strand
CCTCCTGCCCCTCGCCCCGCTCCGTAGCTTCATAACCGACCTCACTGATAGTCTTTTTGATTTCGGCTAGCGACGTAATGGAGGGCTCGTATTCCACGCGGGCACTGTTTGTGGCGAGGTTCACTACTGCCTTGACGACTCCCGGCAGGTCACCCGCTGCCTTCTGAACATGCTCCACACATGAGGCACAGGTCATGCCCGTCACATTAAGATTAGCGGTATTTAAAACAACTTCATACCCTGTCTCGTCCACCGCTTTTTTCAAAGCAGTAAGTGACGCCTGGGTCGGGTCGTATTCTACCGAAGCTTTGCTGGTAGCCAGATTACCCACCACTCCATGCACACCAGGCACCCCCTTGAGGGCTTCTTCTACATGAGCCACGCAGGAGGCGCAGGTCATACCTCCAACAGACAGGGATACTTTCTTTAAATCTTTGGTATTTGCCATTTTCTGAACCTCCTTTTACCGCCTTCCACCTTCTCGTTATCTCCTTGGCTACTTATCAGTGACAGCTCGAACTGCCTTTTCCCGTGCCCTGCTGGTCGTCTTTCTCTACCGTCTCAGCGTCATGCTGATGTCCACCACCACAGCAGCCCATTCCACGACCGCGGCCACGGAACATCATTAAGAAGATCAGTCCCAAGAATATCCAGATGCCGTAACTCTGCAAGAATTCAACCATTTTTTTGCTTCTCCTTTTATCTCCTACTATCAATTCTACTTAACAAAGCTTAATCCCAGATTAAAGGAGGCTTAACCTGAGATAAGAATTTCAGGCTCCGGCCCTTTGAGTTGTCAATGATAATCGTGGCAAGAACATCGGCACCTGATGTTTGTAGAGCATATATTCCTCGCCAAAGTGTTTCTCCATTTCCTTCTCTTCCCTGCGGGCCAGTCGATAGTACATAAACATCAGGATAGGCCACATAGCAGCGGTAACAATCGTGGGCCACTGAATGAGCATGCCCACCGTAATAAGGAACAGAGCAAAGTACTGCGGGTGTCTCACCCGGCCATAAAGCCCTGAAGTTACCAGGCCACCGTTGGCTTTGTGGATCTGCTTCCAGGCTTTACCCATGACTACTAAGCCACCAAACATAGCTGCATTGCTTACTATCATGACCAGCACCCAAACCGATATGGAACCCCCGGCAAGAGCTACCCAGAGGTGACCATTAATATGAGTAAACGGGTTGAGGACCGGATATCTGCTCCCCAGCGTTGAGGTGAGGATGTAAATAGTGAGTGGAAAACCGTACATCTCGGTGAATAGAGCCACCGTGAAAGCGCTAAACGTACCCATGGAACGCCACTCTCGCCGCTTCTTTGGCTTTAGATAGCTCAAAGTAAAGAAAATAAATATGCCGATGCTTATCGCTGCTGCCGGCCACATTCCGTAGGCATATGATTCTAACATCAAGTCCTCCAGTTTACCGTCTCTATATTTTTAACGAGCCCCATGAATCCTTAGGTCTTTTTCAAATATGTAATTGCCTTCACAGACTCAATGAAGGTGATTGCTACTATCTCCACTCCCTCTGTGCATGCCCCGCATCATTACTAAATGTAATACAGGGCATAGCAATATCACCCCCAGGATTAAATAGCTGGCTGAGATACCAATTGCCCACAGAACCGCCAAAACTACGAGCGGTATCAGACAGCATAACACCATGACTAAGGCGTGCTTACTCATCTTTTTCCAGAGCTCAATTTTCTCTAGTATTCATAATGCCGCGGAAATATTAGACTGGAATTAGAGGTTCCTTAGAATATACTTAGAGTTTCATCAGATAAAACTATACTGCTTCTCCCAACCAAAATCTACTGGTTCCCAAAGCAGGTATCTGAGGCGACCCTACCACATGTACCTCTCCCATCATTTCGTAGTCACTTGCCTCTACCAATAGATTGAACAAATCATCAAGCTGATGTGGTCATTCTGCTGGACGTTTCCCCGAGTGATGAGCGCTGGACTGAACCCATGGCACTGTATACGACCATTAGCCATGCTAAGCATATCCTGTATATACTGTATTCTGAAGGGAGCAAATAATGCCATACAAACTGCTATCAAAATCTAAATATTTATCTGGCCTCCAGTGCCCGAAGTTCCTTTGGATCCAAATCAACGAACCAGAACGGATACCAGAAACCGACCCCGTTACCCAGTACATATTTGACCAGGGCCACTTAGTCGGTGAGCTGGCCAAGAAGGTCTTCCCAGGTGGTATCGATATACCCGCCGATGATTTCATGGGTAATATCAAGCAGACCAAGGAACTCCTGGAGCAACGAAACCCTCTTTTTGAAGCCGGTATTCTCGCTGAAGGCATCTACTCGAGAGTAGATATCCTTAATCCCTCAAACGAAAACAGTTGGGACATCATTGAAGTTAAGAGCACCACCGGTGTTAAAGACGTTCATTTGGATGATGTTTCCTTCCAGAAGTATTGCTGCGAGATGCTGGGATTAAAGATAGAAAAGTGCTTCCTGATGCATATCAATAACCGGTATGTCAAAGAAGGTGAGATTTATCCCGAGAAGTTTTTCACCCTCGAGGACATCACAGGGGAAGTCGAGGAATCCAGCAATGGTATACAGGACAGGATTGCTGATATGCTTGAGGTTATCTCAGCACCGATTTGCCCCGAGACAACCATTGGAAAACACTGTAGCGATCCATATGATTGCCCTCTAAGCGAGTGCTGGGCTTTTCTCCCCGAGTATAATATCTTCAAATTGTATTATGGCGGCAAGAAGTCTTTCGACCTGTTCAGTAACGGTATCATAACCATCAATGAGATACCCGACAGCTTCAAACTAAACGATAAGCAACGTATTCAACAGGCCTGTGAAATAAGCGGCAGGCCCCACGTTGATGGAGAAGGAATCTCGAATTTCCTCGGCACCCTGCAATACCCACTTTACTATCTCGATTTCGAAACCATCGGTCCTGCCGTGCCTTTGTTTGACGGCACCAGACCGTACCAGGCAATCCCCTTCCAGTTTTCGCTACATGTAGCTGAAAACGACGGAACCAGACCAAAGCATTTCTCTTTCCTGGCAAGTGGCACCGGAGATTTCCGGCCGACATTCCTTGCCGAGTTGAAGAACGTGCTCGGTGATACCGGCAGCATCGTGGTCTACAACCAGGGTTTCGAGGAAGGCATCCTTAAAGAGCTGGCTATTATGTTTCCCGAATACGATGACTGGATAACCAGCGTCCGTGGTCGGCTGGTCGACTTGCTCCAACCTTTCAGGCAATTTCACTACTATAGTCCTTTGCAGAAAGGGAGTGCTTCCCTCAAGAATGTACTCCCCGCATTGACCGGGAAAGGCTATAATGAGTTGGATATCAGTGATGGCCAAGCAGCCAGCATTGCGTTTCAAGCCGTCACCTATGGCAGTGTGTCCGAAGAAGAAAGAAACAAGGTGAGAGCAGACCTGGAGAAGTATTGTGCTCTGGACACGGAGGGTATGATATGGATAGTCGAGAGGCTGGAGGGGTTGTGTGAATAAAACATCAAGTGCTTTAGAGGAGGACGATAATAGTGGAGTTAACAGAACAGGATATCAAGCAATTGCTCCAGGACAGCCTTACCTTAGCGCAAGCCGAACCTGACAAAGATAAAAGAGTTGCTACACTCCTGCGCGATACTACAGCTTAATCCCTTTTTTCCCTGCTTGACAAGTGGCTACCACCAGACGCCACTACTTATGAGCCACTTTAGCCGCCCGCAGCATCTCCCCAAAAGCCTCAACTCTGGTGCGCAGTTGCTCCGCAGTGTAGAAACGGGGGTCGTACATATCGCCTTCCAGTACCATCACCGGCACGCCGGTAGCCTTTTCCACCGCGTCCTTAAGGATAAGCGGGTCACCGGCAAAGTAGCGGCAGGAATAGTGAAACAGATTCAGCACGCCATCGAGGTGGTATCTTTTCACCGCCCCGGTAATCGCCCGAATCCTCATCGGGACAGAGGCTTCTATCGAGCGCTGTATAAGAGCATAAGCCACCTTTTCCCAGGGGTCCTCGCCGCGCCCACGCTCATCCATCTGGGGTCGCAGTTCGCCATCAGGGACAAGTATGCTGTCCTCGGAAAGGGGTATAGCTATGCCCAGCTCCTCAATCATATTGGTTATGCTGGGGTCTGCCAGCGAGACAAGAGGGGCATAAAGAATCCGCGGGGCGCCCTTTTCCACCACCCCCACACCTCGGTTTACCCGCTCCTGTATTTCCTCAAACAGCAGTTTATTGGCTTCGTTCAAGCCATCCTGAGTCTTACGGCCGACCGGCATAGCCCTGAATATCCTGATATACTGCAGGCAGGCAGCGCTCATGGGCACCGGGTCACTATTCACCACCAGGTCAAATATATTGTTGGCATAAATGGCAGCATCTCTCCTGATGCGCCGGGCTTCATTAACCTTATCATTGTCCACTTCAAAGCCCACCACCTCAGAGACCTTTTTTTGGGCCTTTTTTATCTCGTTGGTGTAGAAGTCCTTGGAGCGGTATAGGTCTTCCCAGTCGGCGCCGCGGTCCTGACAGCAGTTGATGTAGTGCACCGGGATATTGAAGTATAAGCCTAAGGCTTCATCGCATTTTGGCAGGGCATCGCACAGGCTGCCCATACTCATCAGCAAGTCACACTTGGGATATAGACCAAGTACATTCAGACCCAGCCGCACCTGGAGCAGGCTGCACTGAGCCGCACCCGGCCTCAGAAAATGTTCTTCGGCGGCTTCCAGGATAGGGTCAAGCTTGTCGAATAAGTAACCCATGACCATGAGGACCAGTACGTCGGGATAAGTAGCGCGCACGTTATCCGAGTGGAATGAGGCGGCGTTGAGAATATCGGTGGTGGCTGACGGCAGAGAAGCGCACACGTTTATCTTGTTCTCCTCCCTGGCCAGAATAGTATCAACCAGTTCTCTTCTGGCTAAGCCTCTGATCTTCGCCAGGCCCTTCAACTCCGGGTCCCAGAACTTATTAATTCTGTCCTTGCCCCGCTCGATGTCCTCCTGGTTGATGCCGAACATATCAAAGACTTTTTGTATGCGGGGTAGCTCGGCGTCTATTTCCGCCGGTTCAAAGCCGCAGAGTTCCAGAAACTTCTTCACTGTCTTCACCTCACTCTTATAGTTTCGATAAAGGTCTCGATACGGGTTCTCAATGTCCCGCGGTCTAAGATGTCGTAATCGGATTCAAGTTTGAGTACCGGAATCCCCATTCTTTGCATTTCTTTGGTGAAAAAGAAGGACTCGATATCATAGGTATCACAATACAGCAGCTGATACCATATCACGCCAACCGCATTGAATTGCTTCAACAGCCCGGATATAAAGTCCAGCCGGGGCATAGTCGAGTCCCGCATAAAGGCACAGGGCAGCCTCTCCTTAAGGTTTCTTCTGGCTATGGCTTCAACTAAGTCGCCATCACCTTTTACATTCTCCCAGTAAAACCTCACGCCCTCGCAAATCTCCTCGGCTACAATCATACCTTCGGCTTCATTCACCAGCTCCAGAATTTTATAGTCGCCATAAGCTATATTGGGCGAAACCAGCAGCAGCCGGGGAACATCGGGAGCGGCAGCTTCCCCATCCTTGTCCTTAATCTCCTGATAAATGGACTCCAGAGCCTCAACCATGAAAACAGGGTCGGCGTACATGGAAGCATGGTTAAGCTTGATGAACTCCAGCTCGGTGATAGGGGGGTTGGGCTTCTGCTTTGTCAGGCTTATGCCCTTGAGCAGACTCCGCATGCGATTATATAAATCGATAGCCTCCCTGAGCGCCTCATCGGTTATCGGCTTACCGGTTAACTCCTCCAGGCTGGTCTTCAGTCGCCTCGACGCTTCAACATAGTAATTCAGGGCATCCTCTCCGTTATACTCGTGTGGAATGCCCAGACGGAACACGGGAACATCGGTGTAATAGTCCCACAGGTCACCCGCCCGGCGCAGGTGCTGGCAGGTAATGGGGTCCACCAGCATGTCCACCAGCTTATAGTAAGCCTGCTCACCAAGCAGCCTCTCCCCGTACTGCGCCCGGGAGAAAGGGCAGAGAAAGCGGGTGGTAGCTGAGAGGGCCACATTAGCCGGCATGGGGTCTCCGCCGTGACACAGGCACAGTGGCACCGCTCCCGAGGCATAAATCATCTCTTCCGGGACATAATCGCCCACGAAATAGCCGACTATTTTGGTACCCGCTTCCTTCATCTGCCTGAGCTGAATCGGTCTTTCTCGCATATGGGAGGTCAATTCTTTCAGGGCTTGCATAATAATACTCCTGCCTCCTTTGCCACTTTAATCAACTCCATGCACTCTACCCGCCCCATTATAGCCCCTAACACCGCAAATGCCAAGATTAACCTGCGGTCAGTTAAAAGAATGTTTATAAATCAAGTATAAGAACTATCCGCCAGGGCTATGGCTTCTTACTGCCAAACAGGGTGTAAAAACCTTTGCCTACTTTATTGCCCAGATAGCCGATTTCCACCATTCGTTTTAGTATAGGTTCCGGTTTATATCTTTCCCAGCCGGTCTCGCGGTATATCGCTTCCGAACTGTCCACCACGATATCCACGCCCACCAGGTCAATCATCTCAAAGGGGCCCATCGGCATATTGATGGAAAGCCGCATCAGCTTGTCTATTTCCTCCACGCTGCACAAGCCTTCCTGCAGTATCCTGGCGGCTTCGTTGAAGATTATCATGCAGAACCGGTTGTTCACAAAGCCGGGAGAATCCTGGACCACCACCGGCTCCTTGTTGAAGGACTTTACCAGGTTGACCGTTGTCTTTATCGTTTCATCGGAGGTAAGCAGGGCTCGGCCCACCTCCACCAGCTTCATCTGCGGCGCGGGGTTGATGAAATGCATGCCGCAAACCTTATCCGGTCGTTTGGTGGCTGAACTGAGCAGCGCCAGTGGTATGGACGAAGTATTGGAGCCGAAGACGGTCTCCGCGGGGCAAGCCTCGTCAAGCTCCCGAAAGACGGCCAGCTTAACGTCCACCTTCTCATGCACCGACTCAATAACGTAGTCGGCATCGGCCACCGCACTGCGGATATCCGTGGACATACTCAGCTTGGTTAACGCCGTGTCAACCTCGTCCTGGCTGAACCTGCCCCTCTCCACGAGCTTATTTAGCCTGTCCTTTATGGCAGCTGCCCCGCCGTCAACAGACTGCTGCCTGGTAGCCACCATAACGGTGTCGTACCCGGCCTGCAATAATACCTGGGCTATCCCGTTGCCCATAGTGCCCGCGCCAATGACACATACCTTCTTTATAGCCATAAAAACCTCCTCGGCGAAAGCCGTCT
>JAHJRU010000172.1 GCA_018830745.1 Chloroflexota bacterium | reverse complement strand
TCGCGTGACCGGCCTGGGGCTGATACTCTTTGGCGCAATCCATCTGATTTTGACCACTTTCTATCGCATCCAGGGCCAGGATTTATGGGAAGCTACTATGTCGGTGGTAAACAACCCGGTCTTCAAATTCGGCGAGTACCTGGTGGTATTTGCCTTCGTCATCCACGCCTCGAACGGTCTGCGCCTCATATTGCAGGAGGTGGGCTTTGCTCTGGGGCGACCCAAGCCACCAATCTATCCTTACAAGGATGCGCTGCGCAAGAAGCGTGCCCTGACAATGGTTATGATAGCCGTTATCATCATACTTGCCCTGGTGTTCCTCTTTGACTTCACCGTGGGGGGTGGGTAATGCGAACGACACGTTTCTATATTTTGCATATGCTCACCGGCGCTCTGGTAGCCGTATTCCTGGGTATTCATATTATTTCCCTTCATCTTGATACTATCCTTGGCTTCTTTGGCATGGATGTTACCGACGCTGTTGCCTTTGAATCGATGATGGAACGGGCTGGCCAGGGAATATGGGCGGCTTTATATATAGCTTTGCTGGCGGTAGTCCTGTATCACGCGCTATATGGCTTACGCGGCATTATACTGGAGCTAACGCCATCGCCTAAAGCCGGGCGCATTGTTACCCGGGTTTTCGTGATTATCGGCATTATCGCTTTCGCCTGGGGCACTTATGTGCCTATAGCTTTGTTATCCGGCTAGGAGACGTATTATGGCTGAAGAGAGCGTCAAGCAGATTATTTTTAGAATCCAGCGCTATGATCCGGAAAAGGGCAGGATTCTTCGTATGCAGGAATTCACCGTGCCTGCCAGTCGGGGTATGACCGTCCTGGATGGCCTGATATATATTAAGGAACACCTCGATAGCACCCTCACTTTTCGCACCTCGTGCCGCATGGGAATCTGTGGCTCCTGCGGTATGCTGGTGAACAACTATCCCCATCTTGTCTGCCACACTCAGATAGAAGAATTTAACTCGAATAAGCTGACCGTCAAGCCTTTACCCAACCTGCCAATTATCAAGGACCTGGTGGTCGACCTGACCTCTATGTTCGAGAACCATAAGGCTATAAAACCATATATACTGCGTAGCGATAAGCAGGAAATGGCGAACCCGACGGCTGAATTTGCGGAGACACCCCAGGAACTGGCTGACTTCCTGCAATTTTCCTACTGTGTCAAGTGCGGTATATGTATCTCGGCCTGTCCTACGTCAGCCAGTGATAAGGTTTTCCTCGGACCCCAGGCAATGGCGCAGTGCTACCGTTACTGCGCCGATAACCGGGATGAAGGCCAGCAGGAGAGGTTTCCCGTAGTTGATTCCGACCACGGAATATGGCGTTGCCACCTGGCTGGTGCCTGCTCGGAAGCCTGCCCTAAAGGGGTTGATCCGGCACTGGCTATTCAATTGCTTAAACGGCGGCTGGTTTCGCAGGCGCTGGGGACTGCCAGGAAGAAGCAGCCAGCCAAACCCGTCCCGCCGCCAACCGAGTTTAAGGAGAAGGTTCCTTTCCCCGATTTCACCGTTAAGAAAGACTGAACAGACGATTAATTCCCTTCTGGAGGGCAGCGATGGCTAAGAAGATTACACTCCCGTTGACCGATGATATTGTGAAGGAACTCAGAGCAGGAGATAACGTCTTGCTTAACGGAGTTATTTACGTGGGACGGGATGCGGCTCACAAGAGAATGGTGGCCGCCCTGGACGAGGGAAAGCCCTTACCCTTCGATATTAAGGGGCAGACGATATACTATATGGGACCTTCTCCGGCTAAACCCGGTAAAGCTATCGGTTCGGCTGGGCCGACCACCAGCGGGCGTGTGGACACCTATTCACCCCGTCTGATGGCTGAGGGATTGAAGGGAATGATTGGTAAGGGTATGCGTTCGCCGGATGTGAAAGATGCCATCAAGAAGGAGAAGGCGGTATATTTCGCCGCTATAGGTGGTGCCGGGGCGCTCATTTCCAGGAGTATCAAGAAATCCGACGTCATTGCCTACGAAGAACTTGGCGCTGAAGCCGTGCGCCGCCTAGAGGTGGAGGACTTCCCGGTCACGGTGGTAAATGACATGTATGGCGGCGACCTCTACCAGGACGGCAAAGCTAAATACCGCAGGGAATAATAATCTGCCCGAACAAAAACCACAAACTCCTTAGTTTGTCCCACAAGATTCCCTTGTTTGTGCTAAGATGCTCCTATGAACCACTACGACTTTATAGTTGTCGGGTCTGGCATTGCCGGGTTGTACACTGCCCTGCAGACCAACAAACACGGAAAAACCATTATAATAACCAAGGGGAGCATTGACGACTGTAATACCAAATATGCCCAGGGCGGTATAGCGGCAGCCATAAGCAAAAAGGACTCCCCCGAGCTTCATTTCCAGGATACCATAGCCGCCGGAGATGGCCTGTGTGATGAGGAGGCGGTGCATATCCTGGCTAACGAAGCCCCCGACCGCATAAGTGACCTGGTTGATATCGGTGTTCCCTTTGACACCCTTGACGGTGGGATTGCCCTGACGATGGAAGCCGCTCACAGTGTACCCCGTATCCTGCACGCCGGCGGCGATGCCACCGGGGAGCACATTGAAGGCACCCTGAGCCGTAAAGTGCGCCAGGCGAAAATCCAGATACTGGAAGATTTCCTGGCTACTGAGGTTCTGCTGGATGGCGGCAGGGTTGCCGGCATAAAAGCCCTGGATTGTCGTACCGGCACTATCGAGGAGATTGGCTGCCAATACCTGATTCTGGCTACCGGCGGCGCGGGGCAGTTGTATAAATATACAACCAACTCGGACGTAGCTACCGGTGACGGTGTAGCACTGGCTTATAACACCGGGGCTGAGATAGTAAACATGGAGTTTTTCCAGTTCCACCCCACGGCTCTCCGTCTGCCCGGTGTGGCTCCCTTTCTCATCTCGGAGGCAGTCAGGGGTGAGGGTGGGATTCTGCGTAACGTGAATGGACACCATTTCATGCCGGACTACACCCCAGCCGGTGACCTGGCGCCACGAGATATAGTCGCCCGCAGTATCATCTACGAAATGAAGAAAACGGGCTCCGACCAGGTGTTCATAGATGCCACCCATTTGCCATCCAAAGCTATTACCACCAGATTTCCACATATCTACCGTTTTTGTCTGGACCACGGTCTGAATATCACCAAGGGATTGATACCGGTAGCCCCGGCAGCTCACTACATGATGGGTGGTATCAGGACCAATACCTGGGGTGAGACCAACATTCCTGGCCTGTTCGCCGTGGGTGAGACCGCCTGTACCGGTGTCCACGGGGCTAATCGTCTGGCATCAAATTCATTGATTGAGGTGCTGGTGTTCAACAAGAGAATTATGCAGAAAATCACCCAGGAAGCTGATAACGAGGTAGCCGCCAGCTATATGGGTGTGGATGTACATCACCTGGCTGAACCGCGGCAAGCCCCGGAGAACCTGCCTGCACCGAGCCTGTCTGCTCTCCAAGACCTGCTCTGGGATAATGTAGGCATCATACGCAGTGGGGAGAACCTTGCCCAGGCAGCGGACGTGCTGGCTGCCTGGCAGGAGTGCCTACCCCCACCTGCTGACCGTCCTTCCTATGAGCTCAGCAACCTGATTTTGACCGGTCGTCTGGTAACCGAGGCTGCCCTGATTAGAGAAGAGAGCCGTGGCGCCCACTTTCGCCTTGATTTCTCTTACAGCTTACCTGAATGGCAGCGCTATGTTGCCCTGATGAAATGACAAAAGATATATTTGACGGGTTGCGCCGCAAGCGTTAGGATATTATTAAAGGTTTCTACATAGCCTACCTGACAACAGTTTAGGTAAAAGGAGGCGCACAATGGCAGTTGAAGTAGCCACCAGACTAGCTAAGACCATCTGTAATCTGTGCCCCACTCGCTGTGGCATAGACGTTCAGGTGGAAAACGGGAAGGTTGTTAAGGTAGAGGGTATGCCGGAGCACCCGTTCCGCCAGCCATGTGTAAAGGCGCAAGCGATAATTGACTGGGTGTACAGCCCCGAGCGGGTCACCGAACCGATGAGGAAGATAAACGGCAAGTGGCAGCAGGTTTCATGGGACGAGGCACTGGATTTCATTGCCGACAAGCTGAAGAGTATAAAGGAAAGGGATGGTGCCAGGTCGATGGCGGTGCACCTCGGCTTTCCGTTTATTGGCGCTCCTTTGTCCAAGGTTATGAATCGTTTTTGCGATGTCTATGGGTCGCCCAATTTCACTACTGGCAGTTCCATCTGTTACTGGTCGCGGGGGCTGGCTCAGAGCATCACCTTCAATCACCATCTCTCTCCCCTGTCACCCAGCTACGCCGGCACTCGCTGTAATCTGCTCTGGGGAGATAATCCGAGCGAGTCCACCCATTTGCAGGTGGTCGGTATTAACCATAGTCGAAAGCAAGGGGCTAAGCTGGTAGTCATCGACCCCAGGGTAACCCCTCTGGCCAGACAGGCCGATATCCATGTCCAGTTAAGACCGGGCACCGATGGTGCTCTGGCTCTGGCTCTGCTCAATGTGATAATAGCCGAAGAGCTTTATGACAGGGAATTTGTGGATAATTGGACATACGGTTTTGAGCGGCTGGCGGAACATGTGAAGCAGTACCCACCGGAAAAGGTAGCGGAGATTACCTGGATACCGGCTGACACTATTCGGGAGATTGCCCGTATGTACGCCACCAACAAGCCGTCCTGTATTACCCAGGGAGTGGCCCTGGACCACTGTACCAATGGAATCCAGACCAACCGTGCCATCAGTTGTTTGATTGCCATATGCGGCAATTTTGATGTTCCCGGTGGCAATGCCTATACCACCGCTCTGAACCAGGATAACCTGCGGTTGAAAGATGATATCACCGGGGAGATTGGCGCTGCTTACCCCATCTTCACCCGCTTCCTTCGAGAATCTTCATCAGCACCCATCACCAATGCTATCCTTACGGGACAGCCCTATCCTATAAAAGCCCTGTTTATCAACGGCTGCAATGCTGCGCTGACCTGGCCGGAGACAGGCAAAGTCAGGCGGGCTCTGGAGCAGCTGGAACTCCTGGTGGTCATGGACATGGTTATGACCGAGACCGCGGAGTTAGCCCATGTTTTTCTGCCCGCTTCCAGCTTTCTTGAGTCAACGGTGCTCAAGGACTATGCTCCCCAAAGCTTGGCTCTGGCCGTTCTAACCCAGCAGAGCATTGAGCCGCTGGGTAATTCCCGGCCCGACTGGAAGTTCTGGGTGGAGCTAGGCCGGCGGATGGGCTACGCCGAGCAGTTTCCGTGGGACACTGATGACGAGCTTTACGCTACTTTACTTGCGCCCACCGATTATACGGTGGAGCAGTTCAAGGAAAGAGCCGGAGTTGTCTTCCATCATGGTAAAGAGGAACGTCGGTATCTG
>JAHJRU010000025.1 GCA_018830745.1 Chloroflexota bacterium | reverse complement strand
TCATGATGGCCAACAACGAAGTGGGCACCATACTGCCCATCAAAGAGCTATGCGCCATCGCCCACGAAAGAGGCAGCCTGTTCCACACCGATGCCATCCAGGCTATCGGTAAGATTAAGGTGGACGTGGCAGACCTGGAAGTAGACATGCTCAGCATCTCCGGCCACAAATTCTACGCCCCCAAGGGCATTGGCGCCCTCTATGTGAGGAAAGGGATTGAACTGGAGCCACTGGTACATGGCGGCAACCAGGAGGGTGGCCTGCGGGCAGGAACGGAGAATGTGCCGTCTATTGTTGGCTTGGGCAAGGCGGCGGAGTTAGCCTCATATGCCCTGCGCGACTATGAGAAAATAAAGGCATTACGGGATAAGCTGGAGATGGGCGTCAGGGAATTAGTGCCCGAAGCCAGATTAAACGGTCACCGGGAAAACCGGCTGCCCAACACCCTTAACCTGACCCTGCCCGGACTGCGCGGCGAATCGCTGGTGGTGGCTATGGACCAGCACGGTATTTCCATGTCCTCGGGCTCGGCCTGTAAATCCGGCTCGCCG
Source organism: Chloroflexota bacterium (assembly GCA_018830745.1). Lineage (GTDB taxonomy): Bacteria > Chloroflexota > Dehalococcoidia > Dehalococcoidales > JAHJRU01 > JAHJRU01. The sequence goes on along the minus strand of JAHJRU010000025.1, from coordinate 2,688 downwards.
GAGCCCACGCACGTGCTTATAGCTATGAACCGCACGGAGGAGGAGGCTCACTGCTCAGTTCGATTTTCTTTGTCCCCTGATACCACGGACGAAGATATCGAGGAGACGATATCGGCGCTGGCACTGGTGCTGGAGGAAAAGAGCCTGGTGCGGTTAATGCCCTGTAAATAATCAGACTATCCGGTATTCACCAGGTACTGCACGCTGAACCACTGCTTCTCATCCGTCCAGGCATGCCTGACCTCGAAGCCGGCGGCGGTTGACACTTCCTGAAACTCCTCAAGAGTGAACTTATAGGAATTCTCGGTCCTGATGCTTTCACCCCTGGCAAAAGGAATGGCCAGGTCATCCGTCCGCACAACCTGGTCTCTCAAACTGATAAGGTGCATCTCAATCCGCCCCTCCCCGGGGTTATAGAAAGCATAATGCTCAAACGAATCGGTTTGAAAATCGAAGTCGAGTTCCCGGTTAAGCCGCTCAAGTAGATTCAGGTTGAAAGCGGCGGTCACGCCCTGGCAATCGTTATAGGCGCTATGCAGCACGGCGGGGTCTTTCTTAAGGTCAACGCCGATAAGCAGTCCACCACCGGGACCGCAAACCCCAGTAATATGTTCCAGAAATTTCCTGGCTTCGGCGGGATTGAAATTGCTGATTGTTGAGCCGGGGAAATACACCACGCGGCGAGTTTCTGGGGATTCCACCACCGGCAGCTCGAAACTATTGGTGTAATCCGCACAGACCGGGAATACCTCCAGTCCCGGATAATCCGCCGCAAGCTCATCGACGGCTGAAAGAAGCTGCTCGCGGGAAATGTCAATGGGCACGTAGGCGGCTATATCGTGCAGGTGGTCCAGCAGGAAACGTGTTTTAGCGCTATTTCCGCTGCCATACTCTATCAGGATGACGTTTGGCCCCATTGACTCAACCATATCATCTATACAGGCTTCCATTATCGCCATCTCGGTACGCGGGATATAATACTCATCCAGTCCGCAGATGCGCTCGAACAAATACGAGCCCTGCTCGTCGTAAAAATACTTGCAGGGCAGTTCCTTAGGCGTTCTTTGCAGCCCGCGTATTACCTCGGCACGAAAGTGCTCCAGACCAGGCTTGCAGTCATGCAGATTGATTTGCCTGTTCCCTTCAACCTTCAAACAGAACTCCTCACACAAACAACCCTTTCCACTACACAATCCAACAGTTGCATTTTCCTAACATGCTGCCTATTTTCCATGATAACGGCATATTATACCCTTTGCAAACAACAATGCCAATACGAGTGGGATAATGCATATTAAGGGATTCAGGAGACCGGCAGCATCCAATGATACCGTTTGGAAATTACCAACCCGTACGTTTTAAGCTCAAGGTTACCGTCTTATCAGAGTCCATGGTTATGAATACTTCCGGAACCGAGACAGGCACACCGTCTACCGTCCACTGGGCGAATTCATAACCCGCCTCTGGTTTGGCTGTCAGGTGAACTACGGTATCCTTCGGGTAAATACCCCCCGCCGGGTCGAACTTCACCGTGCTGGCGCCCGGTGGCATTATCACTACATCGAGGCTGAACTGTTCCGGCTCAGGCACCGTATCCGGCGATGAGGGCGTATCAGACGGTTCTGGCAAGACTGCTGGCGGCGTAAGAGGTGATGCTACGTTCTCAAGTTGTAGTGTATATTTACTGCCATCGGTAACTACTATGATTGTGCCATGCACGTCGGTGCCATATATGTCCGCCCCAATTTGACCGAGGGCATAGGTGGTCTCTTCGTGAGGATATCCGGATTCATTATCCTTCCCGGCCATGTAAATGGCTACTTCCGGCTTTACGCGTTCCAGAAAAGGTGCGGATGACGCCGACCTGGAGCCATGATGTCCCACCTTCAGAATCTCCACTTCAGTAAGCGGAAAGTACCGCCTGGCCAGCATGGCTTCCTCAGCCCTAATAAGCGCGTCTGCGGGAAACAGGAAATCTATATCACCATACCTCAACAGCAGCACGATGGAATTGCTATTGCTGCTGTTAGGCAGAAGCTTGGCCGGATTAAGAACCTGTAAAGCGTAACTCCCCATGTCTATCGAGTCTCCCAGTTGCGCTTCGTGAATCGCAGCGCCCTCATCATCGACCAGTCTCATAAACTCCCGGTACGTTTTCGTACCTGAGCTGTCACCGTTCAGCCATATCTCCCCTACTTCAAACGTTTCTAAAACTCCGATTAGCCCCCCGATATGGTCGATATGGGGATGAGTGGCCACCATTACCTCAAGGGCACCATCCACATGGTCATTAAGATACTCGACCACTCCAGATTCCCTTACCCCGCCATCAATAAGCACCTCCGCCTCGCCGTGGTCAATCAGGATGGCATCGCCCTGACCTACATTGATGAAGTGGACTTTTAACACATCTGTTTTCTGTATGGGGGCAGGTTCTGAAACAGGGGCAGGTTCAGGAGCAGGGGTTGGAGTTGATGGGGCAGCCGGTGCCAACGAAGGTGAAGGTGCAGACGGCGGGGGCGCGGGATCTCCACAGCCGCCCAAAGCAACTACCAGAATCAGAAAAAGACAAAACAGGGCAATATTAAGTCTCGCACTTCTCATACGTGAAATAAACTTATTGCCAAGCTAAGCGACTGTCAATAGTCCTTATGTACCTGTCGCGTTGCTATGACAGTATCTTGGCCC
>JAHJRU010000171.1 GCA_018830745.1 Chloroflexota bacterium | reverse complement strand
CCTGAGTGCTGAAGAGGGGCTGTGCCACAACCAGGTCGCTGTAACTGAGCGCATAATACCGGAGAAGGTGTGCCGATGCCATGGCTACTGCGGCAATAATTACCGGGGCAAGTGAAGAGCGGTCAACCCGGCGCAACTTCTCAAAATTCCTGGGGGCAATCAACCATATGCCTATTAGTATTGAAGAGGCGGCGTAGGAGACGAAGGCCGCCAGCAAGGGAGAATCCAGTTCTCCCAGCCCTACTTTTACCAGGAGCGGCGAGATGCCCCAGCAAAGGGCAGCCCCCAATCCCGTAAGTACCCCCTTTGCCAGGGACTCCCCCATCACGGCTTGCTTTTTCTCCGCATTACCTTTGATACTGATGAGGGTTATGCCAGCGAAGACGAGGACCACCGCCACCAGAAGGGAAATTGTAAATGACTCCCCCAGCAACAGAATGCCCAGCAAAATAGCGATAATGATATTGGTGGTATAGATAGGAACGGCCCGGTTAGCTCCTATAAGGCGGACGCTGGTAAAACCCAGTATTCTGCCGAAGATGAAATGCACCACTCCGGCCCCAGCCAGTGAGCCAGCAGCCAGCCAGGACATGGAGGTTATACCGGCGATATCACCCGAAATGGTAACCGGGATACCGAAGAACACCAGCCCCACGAAAGCAAAAATAGGAATGGTGCTGGAGATTTCGCCGCTAAGATGTACTCCGCGACGTAAAAATACAAAGCTCGCCGCCAGGAAGAAGCCCGCCAGCAAAGCCAGCACTAAACCTAACATTAAATAAGCTATATCCCCTTTAGTGTAGCGTCTTTTGGAGACGGTATCGGCTAAATTTCTTCCGGATTCCTGGGTCGATGTTAATAGCGTCCATCTGAACCGCAGCTACATTAAATTTGCCAATACGGGATTAAATATAGTTTCTAAAGGGTTCGCTTGTCAACCGACCAGGAGTTTAACTCAAGCACATACCTGGAGCGGTCAGGCCATCTTGAGACCCTCCCGGAAGATAAATACATACTGGTTAATCTCTATGCGTAACGTCCCGCCCCTGGATTCAGCATAAATCTCCCATGCTTCCTTGCCCTCTTCCTGGCAGCAATCAACATCAGGGGAATGCCGACCCGTCAAACGATTTAACCAGCCCAGCGTCATCGGGTCGCCGAGATACTTGCCGGCTTCCCGGGCAGCCAGATTCTGCGCCGCAACGAATTCTAAATCCCCTCCGGTCTGCAACCTCAAGATTTGCATAATACCTTCCCCCCGCTACGCCTGCGGCTATAAGCACTGAAAACGCATTGTAAGACGGTTAATGTAATCATATCATTTATTCAACGCTGGAGACACGGCATGAAGACCAAACACGTCGCCATTAAAGCCAGTTTGAGAAATTAAAGTGTCTGGGTTATGATTTAAGAGAGAAGGTTTAATAAAATATAAGCTATTGAGGTAAAAATGAGACTGGTTGATAATTTGTACGCCTATACCTGGCAGGGAAGCGACAATAACAGTAATGCCTATGTTTTCGCCAGTGCGCTCAGCGATAACCGGCATGTAATCATCGACCCCGGGCACGTTACCACACCCTTCTTCCACGAGGAGGGCTTAGAGATGGTGGGGAATGACATGAAAAAGGATGGGCTGGACGCTGCGGCAATTGGCTTAGTAATCCTCACCCACGCGCATCCAGACCACTGTGAGGCAGCCATTGTAATCCGGGAAAAAAATAACGCCCCGGTTGGCTTGCATAAAGCGGACGAACCAATATTTCAACGGTTTGGAGGAACGGTAGATTTTTACCTGGAAGAGGGAGAGTTTGAGCTCAACGGTGAAAACAAGACCAGACTACAAATATATCATTCACCGGGGCACTCCCCGGGACATATAACCATTTACTGGCCAAAAAACAAGGTGCTTATCGCCGGTGACGTGATATTCTACCAGAGCCACGGAAGAGTTGACCTCCCCGGCGGCAGCGCCAGCCTGTTGAAGCACAGCATAGAGCGGTTATCAGAGCTGGATATCGAATACCTGCTCTGTGGTCACCCTTACGGTCACCCAGGAATAATTAAAGGCAAGGAAGAAGTACAGCGAAACTTTGACTTCCTTAAAAAATATATCCTGGGGTAGGAGGATAGCGTGGAAGACCCGGTTATAAAGAGCGCTCTGGAGATAGCTATGGAGAAAATAGCCCGGATGCCGAAGCTAACCCCGGAAGAGACCACCGAGCAGCAAGAGAGGGAATATAAGCCCCGGGGAGAAGCTATCGCCAGCAAATATATGGGCAGTATGCTAAAGGTGGCGGATTTAGACACTGAGCTTAATAAATATCATGGCGCGGAAAGAGAGCTAGTAAAGAAGGCCATTCTTTTATCCCTTATGCCATCGATTTCCATGGAGGATAACGAGAAAAGCCAGCGAGCCATAGCCGGTATGAAAATGCTAGCCCCAAAGGTGGATTTGGAAGAGATAAGCACCGAAGTATCAGCCATCTTTGCGGAATTCCACCAGGAAAAAGAACGGAAGTATAGTATACATGAAGCAGTGGAACAGGAAAAACTGCGCCAACTAGGGATTGCCGGTTCCGCCGT
>JAHJRU010000170.1 GCA_018830745.1 Chloroflexota bacterium | reverse complement strand
CGGCGCTGTAGACATCGGCGGCAATGTTCCGCGCGTTCGCCTCCAGGGCTATGGAATCAGCCGCCCGCGCTACCTTAATCATATGGCGGGATAAGAAAATACTGGCTATTATCGAGACCAGCATCGTTGCTATACCGGCTTCGGTCATCTCCACCACTGCCCCAGCCAGTATCCGCCGAACCGCGGAATAAATTAAAAGCCCGCCAGCGGTAAAAATCAGCGCCGCCTGCACCACCGCGGCAATATTCTCCACCTTGCCGTGACCGAAGGGATGCTCTTCATCGGCCGGCTTGTCGGCGATAATGACAGCAAAGAGGGTAATGGCTACGGCAAACAAATCAAGAAAACTATCTACCGCCTGCGCCAGAATACTGATGCTGCCGGTTATGACAGCCGCCGCTACTTTGAGCGCCACCAGTCCGGCAACGACCATTAGAGAAAGCCTGGCTGCACCCTTTGGCGTGGAAAACATCAGCAATCACCCGCTTTTAGAGTCCGATACCAGCATCCAGGCACGGCGCTAAACCTACTATCTCTCCTTTTCCCAGGCGACCAGTATCTGAGGAGCAATACATATGGAACTGTAGGTACCAGCTATGATGCCGATAATCAGAACCACGGCGAAATTCTGGATTGACGCGCCGACAAACAGGAACAGGGCCAGGACGACAACCAGCGTGGTAAGGCTGGTATTTAAGGAGCGGCTAAACGTTTCCACCAGGCTGTTATTGGCTACTACTTTGAAGCTCGTACTGACCCGGCGAACCAGGTTCTCACGTATCCGGTCGAAAATAACCACCGTATTATTGACGCTGTAGCCAATGACCGCCAGAATACCGGTAATGAACATCAGGTTGATTTCCCAGCCAAATATACTGCCCAGGATAGAGAAGGTGCCCAGCACTACCAGAACATCGTGCCCCAGGGCAATCAGAGCGCAGGTGCCATAGCGAAAGGGATTGGGCATGCGGTGAAACGCCCAGGTAATATAGAGAAGGATGCCCAGAGCCGCCACCGCCACGGCAATACCGGCATTCCAGGCTGTCTCCTCCGCCACCATCGGTGATACCGAGTAGAACTCCGACTCGCCCAGACTGCCGAACCTGTTTTCCAGGTCACTCTGTAAAGCGACTTTTTGCTCCGTGCTGAGTGTAGCCGTGCGGATATAATAATCACCGCCCGCAGTGTGCTGAACGATGGCATCATCATAGCCCAGACTGGCCAGCTGCCCTTTTAACTCAGCCTGCTCCACTTCCTGTTCAAAACTCAATCGCATCATCGAGCCGCTGCCGAATTCAATCCCCATCTGAAGCCCGAAGAGCGCCAGAAAAACAACCCCGATGAGAATAACTACTCCCGAGATAATAAAAAACACGTTTCTTTTGCCAACAATGTCAAACATTTACTTCCTTCCTGCATATGGACTAAATAGTGAGGGCTTTCGTGCCAGCGCCGTGCCCACGAACAGGCGCAGAAACGCCTTGGTGACTACTATGGCGGTTAGCATACTTACCAGCACGCCAATAAGCAAGGTTATCGCAAAGCCGGTTACCGGAGCGCTGGCGACAATGCTGGTGCCCAGCCAGATGAGAATCAGACAGACGATAATGGTAGTTACATTGCTATCCCTGATGGCGGGCCAGGCACGACCAAACCCCGCTTCAATAGATGCCCCCAGCATCCGCCCTGACCTGAATTCCTCTTTCATCCGTTCGAAGATAAGCACATTGGCATCTACCGCCATACCTATGGAGAGCACAAAGGCACCCAACCCCGCCAGTGTAAGGGTCACCGGCCACAGCTTAAAGATAGCCAGCACGATAACTCCATAGAAGACCAGAGACAGACTGGCAAGAAAACCGGACAGGCGGTAATAGACCGTCATGAACAGCATAACCAGCAGGATGCCAATCATGCCAGCCCTGAGGCTCATCTCAACAAAATCAGCCCCAAGCGTGGCTGAAACCTTCTCCTCGTAAAGGGGCGGCTTTTGCAGGGGCATAGGCAGGGCGCCGGATTCCAGCAGGTTAGCCAGGTCCTGTACCTCTTCTATGGTAAAATCACCGGTTATAGCCCCTTTACCACCGTAAGCCGGCTCCAGAATTTGCGGAGCAGAAATGATGGCTTTATCCAGGAAAATGCCTAACGCCCGCTGGGGCGTCCCATAGGCACCTGAATCATAAATACGGCGGGCAATCTGGTCGAAGATTTCTCCACCCTCCGCATTCCACTCAATATCCACCTGGGCTTCAATGGCACCGGGCCTCTCCTGGATATCCGGCAGAGCTGTCTTTAAAAAGCCGCCGGTGAGCTGGGTGCCATCGTCCCCCCTGGCCGGTATCCAGGACAGTATGGCCTCCAGCGGCAATCCCTGCAACTGCTCTTCCATCCCCTTGAGCTGGTCAACTTCAATCGGGTTGCCAGCCTCATCCCTGAAGCTCAGCTTACCGGTATCATCCTTATACAGGAAGGCAATGGGATTGCCCTTTCCATTCACGAATATGCGGTCGCCGACGGCGTTTTTATCAAAGAAGCTTAGCTGCTCGCTCTCCAGATAATTGCTGAGATACACCGGCTCGCCATCATTATTCAGCTCCACCATCCTGAACTCCAGAAAGCCGGTCTGCTCCACCAATTCCTTGGCGGCGTCAATATCGGTAAAGCCGGGAAGCTGTACCAGTATGCGGTCGCCCTCCTGCTTCTGGATAACGGGCTCGGTGACGCCATACTTATCAATGCGGTTCTGAATGGTAATCAGCGCCCGGTCTAAATTCTTGGTTCTATCGTCAGCCGTGGACCCTTCTGGAAACTGAGCTTGATAAACCAGATGACTGCCGCCCACAAGGTCAAGACCAAGTCGCATTCCCTGCCGACCGAACCTCTCGCTGTCTATAGGCAGGATTACCCACAGGGCAGCGGCAAAAATGATTATGATTATAAAAAAAACAAACCAATTCCTTCTAGCCATGTATATTCACACCTTTACTTAATAAATGCTGGTTGATGTAAGATAGGGCTTCCTCTCTGGTAGCCACCTCACCGGCGGCTTGCGCCTCGCGCACCGCCTCCAGGAACTCGCCCATCTTCGGCCCGGGACTCATATCAAAAATACTGATAAGGTCATGGCCGTCAACTAACCTGGGTGGAGCAACCACGTCCTGCTGCTCCGAATACTGCTCCAGCACGTACTCCACCATTTGTGCGTGCTCCCGCCAGGCTGCCAGGTCTAACCGGGGACCGCGAGTCGCCAGATGGTCCGCCAGGCTAAAGAAAAGAATGTCCGTACCGGCGTCTCCGGTATCACGGAAGTAACGATAGATAGCCCGAGAGGTGGGCAGGCCAGCATTGCTCATCTGCCCCGGCCGGAGATGATGCTCCACCATGACTTCCACCAGCTTAATCTCCTTGTTGCTGAACCTCAATCTCTCCAGAATACCAGATGCCATCACCGCCCCTTCTTTGGCGTGGCCCAGAAAACGCATTCGCCCCGTTGCCTCGATAGACTTGGTCTGAGGCTTAGCCAAATCATGGAGCAGAGCCGCCATCTTAAGCATCACCCGCCTGGTACTGCCGTTGCTTACCTCCTGCCCGAAATGCTCCGCCAGCACAGCCGACCAGGGCACCACCGGTAGCACCTTATCACCGGCATGTGACCAGGTTCCCTGCCGGAGGAGGAAATCAACCGCCGCCACCGTTTCCAGGGTATGTTCAAAGACATTCCAGAAGTGCTCCCTGGGCTGGGAAACTCCCTTTAGCTGGAACAGTTCCGGAATTATAGACGTCAGTACGCCCATCTCATCAAGGTAACACAACCACCGGTGTCCGGGAACAGCCAATAACCGCAGCAGTTCCTCCCTCACGCGCTCACCGGCTACTTCAGCTATCAAAGGGGCATTCTGCCGAATCAAGGCTTCTGTCCGGCTCTCGATGCTGAAACCGAGCTCTGCCGCCAGACGAACGGCGCGCAATAAGCGCAGCGCATCATCCTCGAAGGCAGTATCGCCAACTGCCCGAATAACTCTGCGGTCAAGGTCAGCCAGGCCGCCGAACAGGTCTTCCACCTGCACCTCAGCGGCACCTGCGGCAAATTGCCCCAGGTCAACCGCCAGGGCATTAATGGTGAAATCCCGCCGGGCCATATCCCGCTGAATATCGCCCTCCATGGCAGAGAAATCAACCTGCCACCGGCCATTGCCGTCGAACATTATCACCCGGCCTACCTGGTTGGCTTCATCCAGCAAGATATACTTGCCGCCAAAGTCAGCCGCCACATCATACGCCAATTGGAGAGCATTTCCAGCCACGGCAATATCAATATCAGCCGTATCTCTCCCCAGCAAAACATCGCGCACAAATCCTCCCACCAGATAGGATTTAGCACGGCGCTGAGTAAGAATTCGGCTCACTGCGGTCAGTCTGCTCAGGAACGGCGGTGAAATAAATGGTTTCAGATCTGTGGTCATCAGTAAACTACCTAAGGCTTAACTATACAACCAAAGCGCCTATTCTGCAAGTGGATACCAAAAGGCAATAATATATACACCAGGCAAGCTGTATCGCTTGTAATAATGTTGACAAGTACCACTTTTAATTAAAATAAAGTGCCATGTGGCGAATTATAGAGCACGGCTATGCAAAACAGGCGAGAATTGGGCTGTTTTAATTTTAACATTATTGACATTTGTCACTACCTATGATAAAATATGCCATCTGTCAATTTTCAGGAGCACGCGTTGCAAATCAAAACAAGGGTGTTTGAACTGGTTGACGGCAAATATGCCAGTCTATCT
>JAHJRU010000024.1 GCA_018830745.1 Chloroflexota bacterium | reverse complement strand
GCTTTCGTGGAAAAGAGAAAGCCGGAATACAAGGGCAAGTAGCTTAAATCACCCCGGAATATGAATCATCGATAAGGAGGAATCTATGGAAATCAAGAAGGTTGGCGTGGTCGGCATCGGCACAATGGGCCACGGCATTACCCAGGTTAGCGCCCAGGCAGGCTATGACGTAATAGTCGTCGATGCCACTGATGAACTCTTGAAAAAGGGCATGGCTACCATTGACAAGGTGATGAGCCGCAATGTAGAGAAGGGCAAAGTAACTCAAGAGGAAAAAGATGCCACTATGGGCCGGATTAAGACCAGTACTAATATGAAAGACCTGGCTGACCGCGATGTGGTGGTAGAGGCCGTCTTTGAGAGCCTTGACCTGAAAAAGCAGATTTTTACTGACCTGGAGAAGATTTGCCGCAAGGATGCTATCCTTGGTACCAATACCTCCTGTCTCTCCATCATGGACATTGCCGTGCAGACTACCAGACCGGAAAAGGTGGTTGGACTGCACTTCTTTGTGCCACCGCAGGTTATGAAACTGCTGGAAATCGTGCGCACCATCGCCACTGATGACGAGACCATTGAAGCATGCAAGAAATGGGGCGAGAGCCTGGGTAAGAGCTGCGTTATAGCCAAAGATACGCCGGGCTTCATTGTTAACGCCCTGATGAACCCCTACCTGCTCGACGCCATCCGCATGTACGAGGCTGGTATTGCTTCCGCGGAAGACATTGATACAGCTATTAAGATGGGTCTCAACTATCCCATGGGCCCGCTTACCCTTTGCGACTTCGCCGGCGTGGACATCATCAAGTTCGTCGCCGATTCCATGTACGAGCAGACCAAGGACCCCAAGTGGATTGCACCAGTCCTGCTTAACAAGATGGTCGCTGCCGGCTGGCTGGGACAGAAGACGGGCAAGGGTTTCTACGACCACAGTAAGTAATAAGCACCATAAACAGGAGGCAAGTGTGACGGAGGCTGTCATTGTCAGCGCTGCCAGAACGCCCGTGGGTACTTTTGGCGGAGCCTTAAGAGATGTTCCCGTGGTTGACCTCGGAAGCGTGGTCATCAAAGAAGTATTGAAACGAATCGGTAGACAACCAACCGTTCCTGACGAGATAAAGGAGCTAAGACCTCGGATCCTCAAAGATGTAGAAAAGAGCCCGGTTGAGGCCAAGTATGCCGACTGGGATGGAGGTCTGCCCGGCATCTGCATTGACGAAGTCATTATGGGCAATGCCATAACCGGCGGGCAGGGACAGAACACCGGCCGGCAAGCCAGCATCAGAGCCGGCATACCTCAGGAAGCCAACGTTTTCACCATTAATAAAGTTTGCGCTTCCGGCTTGAAGGCGGTCGCCCTGGCGGCTCAGGCGATACGGGCGGGAGACGCCGAGGCTATCATAGCCGGGGGGATGGAAAACATGAGCGCCGTCCCCTATGCCTTACCCCGGGCACGCTGGGGATACCGCATGGACATCAGCGGCAAGGGTGAGGTCGTGGATATGATGGTCTACGATGGCTTGTACGAGATATTCTATCAGTATCACATGGGTGTTACCGCCGAGAACATTGCCCGCGCCTACGAAATCACCCGCCGAGAACAGGACGAACTGGGTGCTGAAAGCCACCACCGGGCGCTGAAAGCGATAAAAGATGGCATCTTTGCCCAGGAAATAGTGCCGGTGGAAATACCGCAGAGGAAAGGGCCACCCAAGATATTCGATACGGATGAACGGCCCATGGAAACCAGCGTTGAGGCGATGAGCAAGCTGGCGCCGGCGTTCGTAAAAGATGGAACCGTTACCGCCGGTAATGCGTCAGGCATAAACGATGGCGCCGCTGCCCTGCTGGTCACCTCACGGGAATTTGCCGAGAAAAATGGTCTCCCTATTAGAGCCGTCATAAAGGCATATGCCTCAGGCGGCGTTGACCCCCAGTATATGGGACTGGGACCCATACCAGCCACCCGCAAGGCTCTGATGAAAGCCGGCTGCAGCATCGAAGACATCGAGGTAGTCGAGCTAAATGAGGCGTTTGCTTCCCAGACCATCGCCTGCCTCAAGGAGATGGGACTACCACAGTATGGCGAGAGTCCGGAGTTTTGCCAGCCAGGCTGTGACAAGGTCAATCCCAATGGCTCGGGAATATCTCTGGGACATCCGGTCGGCTGTTCGGGCGCCAGACTGCTGGTATCGCTGGTTTACGAAATGGAAAGAAGGGATGCCAAGAAGGGTCTGGCGACCCTGTGCATTGGTGGTGGCCAGGGAATGGCTATGATTATCGAGCGGAGCTGAGGTTAGCTTCCTCGTTTTTCGTACTCAGTACACCAGGTAGCATTGGGGCGCGCCGAATTGTGGCATGCCCCCCGCCAATCCCACTTGCAGCTATCACACAGGAGTATGTTCATTCCCAGGGCTCTTTTAATTCTCACCTTAATGCGGTGACTTAACGGTGGTTGTAACGGTATACCCATATCAACAAGCCTGATTACATCTATGCTCCTATTATAATTCTACACCAATCCGACTTGTTTGTCTCTCAGCCGCCAATGGCATCTCTGGGAGTCAGTTCTGACGAGTGGGATTTCCAGACACTTCCCATATCTGGCAAGCTGGTGCTATAATATAGCCAGATTCGCTATAAACCGCTGAGTGAACCAGTTTATATGAGGCAAGTACCATGGCTGTCTCCAAAGAAGTTAAAGGCAAAAAGGAACCGGAGAAGAAGCTGAACCTGGAGTCGCTTACCGACAGCGGCCTGACCTGGATTGATATCGAGCGGCCAACGGACAGGGAGACGGATTACCTGGCACAAAATTACCCTTTCCATCCGCTAGACCTGGACGACTGCCTGAGCCGTATACAGCGCCCCAAGATAGACGAATATGAAGACTACCTGTTCCTGGTGCTACATTTTCCTATATTCAATCAAGAGTCGCGGGTTACTGCCTCCAGCCAGGTCTCGGTATTCATCGGCACAGACTACCTTATCACTCTGCACAAGGGCGAACTCAAACCACTGGTAAAGTTATTCCGCGAGTGCCAGATTGATGAGGAATCACGCCAGGAGCATTTCAATCAGGGCTCGGCTTATCTGCTCTATCGCGTAATTGACCGACTGGTGGACTACTGCCTGCCCATACTCAGCAAGATAGGCGACAACATTGAGCAAACTGAAGGCAACATCTTCGCCAGCCGGCTCATACCGCGAGCCATCGAGGATATCTCTATGCTGCGGCGTGACGTCATCTCTTTCCGGCGCACCATCTGGCCGATGAGGGCGGTAATCGGCAGTCTGGAGCCAAAGGTTCGCCGCTTTACGCCCATGGACTTAACCGTTTATTTCGGCGATATGATTGACCACGTGGACAAAATATGGGACGGCCTCGACGAATACAAGGAGCTTATCGAGAGCCTGAACGACACCCATGATTCACTAGCCACTAATCGTACCAATGAGGTCGTACGTATGCTGACTATTATTGCGACTATCCTGCTCCCTATTACCGTAGTAGCCAGTATCTTCGGCATGAATATACCACTGGGACCTTTTCAGAATTCCCCCTACTCTGCCCTCTATGTACTGATTATCTGCCTGTTAATTGTCAGCGGCATGCTCTACTTCTTCCGGCGGCACCACTGGATTTAGCCATGAGCGTATCGCCCCGATTTGTAGTTATCACCGCTTTATTTATTACCAGCCTTATTACCGCCAATATCATTGCGGTAAAGGTGATAATCATTGGGACTATTCCCCTGCCAGCCGCCATAATCATTTTCCCTTTCAGTTACATCTTTGGTGATATCCTCACCGAGGTCTACGGTTACCGCTGGGCCAGAAGGGTTATCTGGCTCGGCTTCCTGTGCAACCTCATCTTCGTTATCTTTGCCTGGACTGGGCAGGTTCTGCCAGCAGCCCCATTTTGGAAAGGACAGACGGCTTATGAAAGCATCCTGGGCTATGCTCCAAGGTTGCTGGCGGCCTCATTCTTTGGATACCTGGTGGGAGAGTTTGCCAACTCCTTTATCCTGGCCAGGATGAAGATTCTAACCCGGGGGCGCTGGCTCTGGAGCCGAACTATCGGTTCAACTATCGTGGGACAGGGTCTGGACACACTGATATTCATCACCATCGCCTTCGCCGGCACCCCATCCTTTGTCGCCATACTGATTCTATCTCACTGGTTAGCCAAAATCATTATAGAAGCGGCAGCTACCCCGCTCACCTATGTTCTGGTCAACTACTTAAAAAAGAAGGATGCCATCGACACCTACGACTACCAGACCAAATATAACCCCTTCACCATCACCGGTTAAGCAGTACAACAGGAAGGAATAATCAGACAATGGAGATAAGGTTTCTAGGAGCGCACAACTGCGAATCGAAAGACACCAAGTGCATCAGCCTGCTAATCGATGATACCCTGGCTATAGATGCGGGCGGGCTAACCTCCGGTTTATCTCTGGAAGAACAGCAGAACCTCAAAGCCCTCCTGCTGACCCATCACCATTATGACCATATCAGGGATATTCCGGCGCTGGCTATGAACGCCTTCCTCGGTGGATATTCCATCACTATCTACACTACTGCACCCGTATTTGAAACCGTCTCCAGTTATTTGCTCGATGGTAAGCTCTATCCCAAGTTCATGGAAATACCCCCGGCGAAACCGACGGTTAACTTTACTATCATCGAACCGCACCAGATAGTACCGATTGATGGCTATGAAGTGATGGCTGTACCAGTAGCCCATACAGTACCCGCCTTTGGCTTCCAGATTAGCTCACCGGACGGCAAGTCGTTATTCTACACCGGAGACACCGGGCCGGGACTGGCTGAGTGCCTGCTCGACATTTCACCCCAGCTGCTCGTCGCCGAGGTCACGGCACCAAACAAGTTTGAGGATTTCGGCCGGGAATCGGGACACCTCACCCCAAGCCTGCTAAAACAGGAACTGGTCAAGTTTCGTGATATCAAGGGTTATCTGCCTCAGACGGTGCTGGTCCATATGAACCCCCGACTGGAGAAGGAGATAGCCGGAGAAGTATCCGCCGTGGCCGCATCTCTGGGGAGTCAAATAACGCTGGGCTACGAGGGAATGCGAATTCGCCTGTAAGAAGGTGAGCAAGTGGAATCAACGGGAGAGCTCAAGTTCATCGTTGATTTTAATGTAGGCAAGCTTGCCAGGTGGCTTCGCATGATGGGTTACGATTCCATGCTGTTTACCGGCGAGGATGACCGGCGAATGATTATCGCCGCGCTGAGGCAGGAAAGGGTGATATTAACCAGAGACACCCAGATAATGAAAATGGGAGCGGTAGCCAGCGGGCGGATAAGAGCCCTCTTTATCGAGAGCGAGGACCCGGAGCACCAGATAAGGCAGGTTATCGATAGTCTAAACCTTGATTGTCACTTTAAGCCCTTCTCCATCTGCCTGGAATGCAACCAGTCTCTGGCAGAGGTCTCCAAAGAAGAGATAAGGGACCGCGTGCCTCCCTACGTCTTCCAGACCCAGAACCACTACCTGGAATGCCCCCGGTGCCGCCGCATATACTGGCAGGGCACACACTGGCAGGCCATGACCCGTAAGCTGGAGCAACTCTGTAAAGGTTGACCACAGTCGGCGATATTGCTACACTTCAATGAACAAAGCCATGAAAATTCTAACCACAGACCAGATGCGTCAAGCCGAACAGGACTGCGCACAGATAGGCGTCTCCACTGACACCCTCATGGAGAACGCCGGAAAAGCGGTGGCTGAAGCCACCAGGGATATATTGGGCGCCCTCGATAAACAAAATATCCTTGTCCTCATCGGGCCGGGCAACAACGGCGGCGACGGACTGGTAGCCGCACGTTATCTTCACAACTGGGGAGCCGAGGTCGGCGTCTACCTTTGCAGCCGGAGGACACCCGATGACCCCAATCTCAAACTTGTCCAGGAACGCCGGGTGACCATTATACAGGCTGACGAAGATGAAAGCCTGAACCAGCTCGACGAGTTGCTGGCATCAGCCAGCGCGGTTATCGACGCCCTTTTCGGTACCGGCAAGGTCCGGCCGCTCGGCGGAGTTTTCCAGCAAACACTGTCTCAGGTAAACGCCGAGAAGGAGAAGCGACCTTCCTTGCGGGTTATTGCCGTGG
>JAHJRU010000023.1 GCA_018830745.1 Chloroflexota bacterium | reverse complement strand
GTAAAATCCTGGAATTGCCTTAAAACCTTTTCCGCTACCAGTGGACGGGACAGTACCAGTTCATTAATAATAAATTCACCCTGGTGTATTCTCCTTATAGCTGAGGCTATCTCCTCAGCTCGGGCATTCATGGTTAAATAACCAGCGGCTCCTGACTTGATAGCCTGGAAGAGTTGCCCGTCATCGATGCTGTAGGGAGCAAGGATGATTACCGATATCGCCGGTGACCGCTGGGTTATCTGACGCCCCAGATTCAAGCCGGTTAACGTGGGCAGCCCAATGTCCAGCAATACTATTTCCGGGGAGAAGGTAATAACCATTTCCAGGGTTTCTTCGCCGAGGTCAGACTCGCTGACGATTTCTATATCGTCGCTCTGGCTGATAGCCTGAATGAGGCCCTGCCGGAATAGAGTGTTATTGCTGACTGCGAAAACTCGGATTTTATCCATGGTTTCGACTCAACATTAGCTGAAAACTAGGCTCCTCTTCTCATTTTAAGCGTTAGACGTGCTATGGCACCGGTTAGCACTAACCGCCATAGGTGGATAGTGTAATCCGGGCACTCAAATTTGTCCATAGTACTTTGGTCTGCCAGGTACTTGGTTGGCATTGGTAAATATCCGTCTTATGCATCTCAAAAGTTTTATTTTACTGCGCCGGCGGTGCACCCAATCCAGTTCTCTGCAGGAGCAGATTATAGAACGCGGCAATCTCCTCATCGTAAATCTGTTTGCCGGCTTCCTGGTATGGAAGGCTGAGAGCTTCCTGGTAGATTCTTTCGATATCCGGCAGCAGGTCTGCCAGGCCGATATTATCGCTGAGATTATCCGCCTGAGCCCGTATCGGGAGCGCTGATACTAGGGCCAGCAGGGACAAGGCAAAAATTAAGGTGCCGGATAATATAATAATTTTCATATTAGCACACTAAAGGACAGGCTTGGCTATTTTTAGCTTTAAGAGCCATCGTTCCCTTCCCGATTTACCCTTTGTGATTTAAGTCTACTAGACAATCATAAAGCTGGGGATAAAGAGTATAAATATTCTGTAAATATTTCATTAAGGTTTCATAAAGAATTAGCCGGTTGCAGGAGCGGTCTACGGGAACCCTTCTGCCCATTGGCAAACGTTTACAAAAATGTTATGTATTCCCCACAGTTTTTTATGTTTTCGTTACTACCCCGGTGCCATAATTAAGCCAAATGAGCATTACAAAAATGTTGAACAGGCGAGAAGGAATGATTACGGGTGCTGATGCACTAACTGCGGGGAGTCCTCATTGGAAACCGTTGTGGGAGAGATTTCAGGGTGGGCAGGCAGGTTACCATTTTCTTACCTCTTTTATGGTAGACATGCCCGTTAATGCTACCCGGGAAGCACCGTGGGAGGTAAGAGTCGCCTCTTTGCTATCCATACTAAAGGCAGAAGACGAGTGCACCGCCAGGCATTCTATAAGGGTAGCTGAAAATGCTCAGGCAGTGGGTATAGAACTTGGACTATCTCCGGGTGAAGTAGAAAGCTTGCGCTGGGGAAGCTTGCTCCATGACATTGGAAAGATCGCCGTTGACCCGCAGGTTAGAGACAAGCCGGATAAACTCACCCTCGAAGAATTTAAGTATATTAAACTTCACGCTCATATTGGGGCGTGTATGGCCAGGCCGATAGTCGGTGATGAAGTAGCCGAAATGATTGAACACCACCATGACCATTACGACGGTAATGGATATAACCAAGGCTTTGTTGGTGAGGATATACCTCTGGGAGCCCGGGTAATAGCCGTGGCTGATGCTTTTGACGCTATGGTTTTTGACCGCCCTTACCACCATGCCATGTCCCGGGAAGCAGCCGGGGAGGAAATCAGACAATGCACTTATACCCAGTTTGATCCCAGGGTGGTCCGGGGCTTTATCGAAGTTATAAGAAAAACTTCACCGTGGGTAGCTGTGGCTGCCTGATATCTGGTGAGAAACCATAAAACGTGCCATACGCAGGAGGTTAAGGATGGGAATCAATGAACTTCAGACAGTGACCGAGGACAGGGTAAAGCAGAAGCTGACTGTCTTCATAGTGGATAACCAGCCGCTTTATCGTCAGGCTATTCGCCAGGTGCTCCAGGAAGAATTGGAGGTCATAGGTGAATCAGAGCTTGACCTGAACGTATGGGATACTATTGAGAGTTTTATGCCGGATGTAGTACTGGTCGATGTGGGCTTGCCTGCCATGAACGGATTTGACATAACTCGTCTTATTACCACGCGCTGTCCTGGAGTAGCGGTGGTGATGCTCAGTCCCAGTCCGGACGATGACCAGCTATTCCGGGCTATAAAGTCGGGAGCCGTTGCCTTTTTGGGCAAAGATGTTCAAGCCGATAAGCTTAAGGCTGTCCTGCGTAAAGTAGGGCAGGGGGAATATCCTATAAATGATTCCTTGCTGAACCGGCCCAGTACCGCCAAAAAGGTGCTGGAACTATTCCATGAACTCTCGCTAATGGGCAAAGAAGTTGAGACTTTGATGACACCGCTTAGCCATCGGGAGACGGAAATTATCAAACACATCGCTGAGGGGACCTCCAATAAACGGATTGCCTATGCCCTTGGCATTGGGGAGCAGACCATCAAGAACCACATAACCTCGATTATGCGTAAGCTGAATGCCAATGACCGTACCCATGCCGTGGTACTGGCTATGCGCCAGGGCTGGATAAGATTAGACGATATTCTGGGACCGGAAACGGAGGATGAATTGGCGGCATTCCTGTAAGAAGCTCTCACTATAGCAGAGGGTTGTTGAAGAGTTCGCTACCAAGCGGACTCTTCTTATTTGACATCGGTTTAATTATTGAAAACCGGCTTGCCTGGCTGTTTAACAGAAGAGAAAAATCGAGGCTTTTATCGTTATCGGGGGGATTAAAGAAATGGTCGGGGTGAGAGGACTTGAACCTCCGACCTCAGCGTCCCAAACGCTGCGCGCTAACCGACTGCGCTACACCCCGCAGCCAAAAGTATAACAATGAAGCCTTCGAGGGTCAAGTAGGAGATTCAGTAGCGTAGCTTATTCCCGGCAGTCGGGGCAGTCATCAAAAGCGTCTGGTGGCAAATCGGCTTGCTTGATGATGTGCGCCAGCTGTCTTTCCGGAGCCCAGTAAGCGCCGCAGGTCTTACACTGCTTAAGTTTGAACTCCATGGTGACATTGGGCATGGTTATTTTCCTGGTGTCACCCGCATCTTCAATGTCTATTGCACCGGTGGGGCAGACATAGGCGCAGGAACCACAGGCAATACAGGCATCGGAGAAGGCATAAAAGGGGGTTGCCATCTGCCGGTTGACTCCTCTGTTTACCAGGCTGATAGCGGAGGCTCCTACCACCTCCTGGCAGGCTCTGGTGCACAGTGCGCAGAGTATGCACTTGTGATTGCCTTCTTCCGGGGTGAACCTTGGCTCACCGACTCCCAGCTCTTTGGCCAGGTCCTGTATCACCTCGGAGTCAGGGCAGCGGGCTAACAGGAGTTCAGTGACCAGGCGACGGACATTGTTCACTCTCTCGGTATTTGTCTTGACGACCAGCCCATCTTCTACTTCATAAAGGCAGGAAGTAACCAGCTTTGCCCAATCCCCTCGGCTAACTTCAACCATGCAAAGACGGCAGGCGCCGTAGGCGGCTACGGCTTCGTTATGGCACAGCGCGGGAATATAGATGTTATTATCCCGGGCTACCTCCAGTATGGTTTGGCCCGTCTCTGCCTGAAGCTCTCGTCCGTCAATAGTTAATGTAACCGTCTTCAACTTATGTTACTCCTGTTTAACTACCGTCCTTGGTTAATTCCTTGCAGACACCCGCCGGACATTTCTTGTCCTTGATGTGAGCTTCATACTCATGGCGGAAATGGCGGATGGTGCTTAGCACCGGGTTGGGAGCGGTATTGCCCAGACCGCAGAGTGAGCCGTCAATCAGGAACTGTGACATCTCCTCCAGCAGTTCAATATCACCCTCCTGGCCTTTCCCGCTGGTGATGTTTCCCAGTATCTGGCTCATTCGCTTTAGCCCCTCGCGGCAGGGGACACACTTGCCACAGGACTCGCCTTCCAGGAAGTTGATGAAATACTTGGCGATGTCCACCATGCAGGTGGTCTCGTCCATAACAATCATGCCACCGGAGCCCATCATTGAACCGATCTTCGTCAGCTCATCGAAGTCGACCGGTGTGTCAAGCAGGCTTTCCGGAATACAGCCTCCTGATGGCCCGCCGGTCTGGACGGCTTTGAACTTTTTGCCGCGGGGAATGCCGTTACCGATATCATAGATAATCTCCCGCAGGGTAATGCCCATCGGTACTTCCACCAGGCCGGTGTTTCTAATCTGGCCCACCAGCGAGAAAATCTTGGTCCCTTTGCTGCCCTCGGTGCCAATGGATGAGTACCACTCGGCTCCGTTGTTGATAATCAGGGGGATATTTGCCCAGGTCTCTACATTATTCAAATTGGTGGGTTGGTCCCATAAGCCCTTCTCCGAGGTATGAACATATTTGGCTCTCGGCTCACCCACCTTACCTTCCATAGAAGCCATTAATGCCGTTGATTCACCGCAGATGAAAGCGCCGCCGCCTCTATTTATCCTGACGGTAAAGTCAAATCCGGAGCCCAGGATGTTCTGGCCCAGAAGCCCGTGCTCCTCAGCCTGCTGGATAGCTATTTGGGCATTTCTTACCGCCAGGGGATACTCATGGCGGACGTAAATATAGCCTTGATGGCTGCCGATGGCATAAGCACCGATTATCATACCTTCCAGTACGCTGTGGGGATTGCCCTCCAGCAAGCTACGGTCCATATAGGCGCCGGGGTCACCTTCGTCGGCATTGCAGATAACATACCTCGCATCGCCCTCTGCCTTACGGGTAGTCTCCCATTTTCTGCCGGTGGGGAAACCGCCGCCCCCGCGTCCCCTCAAGCCTGAGGCTTTAACCTCGTCGATTACTTCCTCCGGGGACATGCCAGACAGACATTTACCCAGGGCAGCATAACCACCAACTGCCAGATAGTCTTCGATATTCGTCGGGTCAATCAATCCGTTGTTGCCGAAGACCAGCCGTTTCTGTCGGGCGTAGAAGGGCACCTCTTCCTCATGGACTACGCGGTCACCGCCAATAATGCTGAAGAGGAACCGCTCTACTAATTTGCCGTTAACAATGGTCTTCTCCACCAACTCGGGGACGTGCTGAACCCTCACTCGCTGATAAAAGATATTCTCCGGTTTGATTACCACCAGCGGGCCTCTTTCGCAGAAGCCGTGGCAGCCGGTAATCCTCAAATCTACTTTGCCGGTCAAACCATGGCGCTTGAGCTCTTCTTCAAAAGCGGCGATTACCTCATCGCCACCGTAGGCGCGACAGCCGGTGCCGCCGCAGATGGTGATAACGGTCTTCTCCGGGTCTCTCTGCTTTGTAATTGATTCCCTCAGGCTTTCCAGCTCAGCCAGGGATTTTATTTTGGACACTAATACCGTCCTCCGTTAGCTATTCATATCCCTTAAGTACCGCATCCACTTTATCCGCCGTCATCTGGCCATGATACTTACCATCAACCATAACTATAGGCCCCAGGGCACAGGCACCAACGCAGTTGACTGTCTCCAGGGTAAAGCGGTAGTCCCTGGTAGTTTCCCCGGGCAGAATACCGAGTTCCTGCTCCAGCTTCTCCAGGATGCCGACCGAACCCCGGACATGGCAGGCCGTGCCCATGCAGATATTAACCAGATGGCGTCCTCTTGGTTTAAGGCTGAACGCCTTGAAAAAGGTGGCTACGCTGTAGACCTGAGTTAAAGGCAATTCCAGCCCCTGGCTGACTTCCTTTAAAGCGTCCTCCGGCAGGTAGTTAAGCTCCGCCTGTACATCCTGCAAGATGGATACCAGCATGACACCGTCACGCTGATAGCGGTCTAAAGTTGCCGCTATCTTCTTCTTATCGGCGGCTTTCAGTTGCTTTTTCTTTGAGTTTGGCATATTCCTCATTCAATCGCTGCTGAATCATAGCTATGGCATCCTCGGAGAGGTGCCGGAACCTGCCCTGAAGCTTAAAATAATCGTTTACCGGCCTGAGCCGGGGTAAATCAAGGCTAAGCTTATATTTGCCGTTCTCTATCTCGTATAACGGGAACATCCCGGTCTCTACCGCCAGGCGGCCCAGCTTTATGCCCAGGTTGGTGGGGCACCGCCAGCCGGTGGGACAGACGGATAACACATGGATGTAGGCTGGCCCGTTAACCGCCTTCGCCTTTTTAACTTTGTCTATCAGGTCCGCGAAATAGCTGGGACAGGCGGTAGCCACGTAGGGTATATCATGAGCGGCGGCGATAGCCGGCATGTTCTTCTTCCAGGTAAACTGGCCGATGCTTATCTTGCCCACCGGAGACGTGGTGGTGGCGGCGGCAAAGGGAGTAGCCGATG